>JANQHZ010000234.1 GCA_028282445.1 Candidatus Binatia bacterium
GACCTTGTCGTAGGGGATGCCGGCGTCGTCGAGGGCGCGAGTGCCAGCTTCTTTCGCCATGTCCGGATAATCCCACTCCACGGCCCCAGGCTTCTCGAACTTCGTCATCCCCACGCCGATCACGTAGACCTTTTTTCCCATCGAATGCTTGCTCCTTCTTCGTTTGTCAGGCCGGCCGGCCGGGCCGTGCCTGCGATCGGAGAGTCTCGTCGGTCGCGGCGGTCAGGTCAACCGTTTGCCGCGCCGGGCAAGGCATCCACCTGGCCGGATACGGCGATTGTCGCGACGAGATCGGCGTGATGCTACAAAATTCCTCTGATGCGCAGCCCGCGCGGCGGGCTGGGGGCGTTCTCTCGGAGGGCCGGACCTTTCGAGCTTTGCGCCAGATGTGTAGGAAAAGTACGTGACCGGTTCGATTGCGGCGACACACTTCGAGGCGAAAGCGAAGCTCGACCTCGCGCACTATCCCAAACGGAGCGATTTCCTCTCGCTGCTGATAGTCGTCGGCCACCTCGGCCTGGGTCTGGCGCCGATCTTTCTGGCGGCGAGCTGGGGGCCGGGCTGGCACCTGATTCCGTTGTGGCTGTGGTTCGGCCTGGTGATGAACGGGCTCGTCAACCTGATGCACGAGGCGGCGCACCTCTCGGTATTTCGGGCGCGCTTCGGTTCGGAGCTTCTCGGGCACTGGGTGCTCGCGCCGCTCACGCTCGTCAACTTTGATGCGTATCGCAAGCGACACTGGGATCACCACCGCTACCTCGGCACGGACGCCGATACCAAAGAGGCGTATCTCGTTGACGTCCGTGGCTGGCGGCTGCTGGGATTCTTCCTGTCCTCGCTCTTCTTGGTAGAAGCCGTAAGGAAATTTCTACACCAGCTGGCGAGGGGCGAGGTTTCGGACGCGCCGAAAGAAGCGGCATCGCTCGCCTGGTTGGTGCGCGGCGCGGTCGTGCAACTGTTGCTCTTCGCCGCACTTTTCGGAACTGCTGCGGTCGGGTCCGCGACCACTCCCGGCGACGCCTTGCTCGCGGCTGCTTGCGCCTACTTCGTCGTCTACCACTACGGCCTCGCAAGTCTGACGGTGTTCATGGCGACGTTACGCGCGATCGCCGAGCACCAGGTCGACGCCGGGACTGCGGTCGTGGTCGGTCGCGCCGCGTTGCGCAATTTCCACGACGATCCGATCAGTCGTCTGCTGCTAGGCGCCTACGGCTTTTCCGAGCACGCGACCCACCATCTGCACCCGCAGTGTCCGAGCTATCAATTGCGCCGAGTGACCACGGACCTGATCGAACGCGGTCGAGACGACCTCGTCTTCGGTCCAGGCTACGTACCGACTCTGTTTCGGTTGGCGCGACGGTAGCGGGTGGAGCCGATGGCAGCCTGGGAGGTCGGGCTTCGAAGCCTTTGCGCGTTGCTGTTGATCGTCTCGGGAGCGGACCTCTCGCGCCGACTGGCGCTCCACCTTCTCGGACCGCGCTGGCGTCGCGCGCTGCCGCTGCGGTGGTCGTCGATCGGCGCATGCGGAATGTGGCTCGCCGCCGTCCTCTTCCAACTCCTCTACCCGCTCGGCGGCTTCCGCCTTGCGCCGGCGCTCGTCATCTGTGTCGCGGGAGCCTGGGGTGCACGGCTGGTCGAACGGGCCGCTGTGCGCAGCTTGCGCGTCGATCCGCTCCCGAAGTGGAAGACGGATTGGCGCGCTCTGCGCTTGGTGCTCGGTCGCCTTCGCAGAGCCCCTCACTTCGCCTGGGTGGCGCCTCTTCTCCCGGCGGCGGTCTTCGTTGTTGTCCGGTCCTTGCTCGTGCTGCCCAGCGGTTGGGACACCATGACCTATCACGGTGTTCGGGCGGCTCGGTGGGTGCAGAACGCCGGCTTCACCTACGAAGAAGCTCCCGGTCTGTGGACGTTCGTACGGCTCTTCTTCGGTGGCGCCGAGGTGTTGTTCGCGTGGGCGGCTTTGCCGATGCACTCCGACCTGTTCATCGGTCTCTCCACAGTCGCCCAGTGGATCCTGCTGGGACTCGCCATCTGGGCGTGCTGTCGGGCTCTGGAAGTGCGCGAACCACACGGAGGGTTGTTGGCGCTGGCTTGGCTCTTCGTGCCGACGGTTTTCGTCGAGGTCGGCAGCGGCTACGTCGAGATCGCGTTGGCGGCCGGTGTCTTCACCGGCATGGCGGCGCTGTTGCACTTCGTCCACGCGCCCCATCTCGGATTGGGATGTCTCGCGTCGATCGCGTTCGGAGTTGGAGCGGGCACAAAGATCCCCGGAGTTCTGCCGGCCGCGGTCTGCGGAGTGGCGCTGACCATCGCCGCGCTGTGGCCTGCGCAACCGCTATCACGCTCATTTCGTATCGCGCGTGATGCGGCGCTGCTCGCTCCTTGGCGGTCGGTCGCCGGATGGGCTCTGCTGCTTCTCCTCCCGGTTGCGCCCTGGCTCCTGTTCAACGTCTACGAGACCGGATATCCGCTGTCGCCGATCCCCGTCGAGATTGCCGGCATCACCCTCGGAGTGCCGGATCCTACCATGCAGTGGCTACAAGAACGCGGCCTGGGAACCATCCGTAAGTCGTTCGTCGACGAGCTGCCTTATCTCTTGAAGACGATCGGGGACTTCAGCATCCGTTCGTTTACTCCGGGTCCGCTGGTTGGGGGTTGGCTGCTTCTGTTGCCCGTCTGCCTGCCTATCGCATTGGTACGACGACCCGCTCAGGCGTTGCTGCTGGCGGCTGTCCTCGCCGTCACGGTCGCCTTCTACATGATGCCGGGAATGTCAGCTGCGCGTATCTTCTGGCCCTATTCAGGGGCGCGATACCTCTTGCCTGCGTTGGTGTGCGCGACCCTGCTCAACGTCGTCGCCATGCAGGGGCGACCGCGCTGGTTGCGGCTCTACTCCTACTTCGTCGTCGCGACGGCGATCTTCTGTGCGTTTCGCCTTTTCGGCTATGGCGTGTGGGATGGCGAGTATGTGCTACTTGTGACGACAGTTGCATGCCTTCTGCTGGTTGGGGTCTTGTTGCGCCGCCTTTCGGAAAGTTACTCGCCGCGGGTCGTCGCGGGTGTCGGCGTCGTAGCGTTCGTACTATTGAGCGTCGGCCTCGATGCTGCACGGGTTCGCTATCGCCCCGAGATGGTCGAAAACTCGTTTCATGTGTGGCCGTCGCCGCGTTACTACGCCGACGCGGTGAAGTACTTCGACGACGGTCGGGCGCACTACGTGGCGGCTACGTCGGGCGTATGGCCGCACTTTGACAATTGGCCGACCTTCACATTGCACGGCGCGTACTTCCAGAACCGATTCGGATACGTTCCGATCTCGAGGGACGGTGAGGTCGTTCACTTCGACGACCGGGTTCGCCCCGAGCAGCACGGCGACCGCGCGGCATGGATCACGCGGCTTCGCGAACGTGGGATCACCGAGGTCGTCAGCTTCCGTCCGCGCAGTCTCGAGCTCGAATGGATGCTCAAGAGTCCGCGCAACTTCGAGAAGGTTGCAGGCGGGAGGGACTGGGCCGTGTTTCGTGTACGCGAGCTCGGGGGGGAAGGGCGCTGACGAGACCGACCGGCCGAGTCGGACGCCGGCTGCGATCGAATCAGACCAAGAACTTGAGCCGGCGCAGTCCGAACCAGCTCATGCGCAACAGCGTCCAACCGTCGCCGAAACGGTCGATGTTGGTGTCGCCGTACACTCGCTCTCGGTAGCGGATCGGCACCTCGACGATCTTCATATTCAACCTGGC
>JANQHZ010000250.1 GCA_028282445.1 Candidatus Binatia bacterium
ACATTCCTTCAGTAGTTATGAGTGCTGTTGTGATGTCACTTTTCTTTCGTGGTGTCTGGGTAGGCCGTCAGCATTTAAACTTAGGCGACGATTCGCCAGGTCGCATCCGACGCGGCGAGAGATTCGAGGAGCCACTCGCGTTGGAGCTCGCCCAACATCGTCTTGGGCGCATCGGGCAGGTCGAGACGGTCGTTGCGGTCGCGGTACTGGCGAGTGTCGAGCACGAAGAGCTCGGCGTGGCGGCCCCAGCGGAGTCGCCGGTAGATGCGAGTGGGGTCGGTGAGGTCGGGCGACAGCGGCAGGTATTCCATGAAAGCGCGTAGCGCGATCGGGAAAAGCGAGACGTCGCCGTCCGGACCGCGGTCGTCTCGTGCGCCCGAGTCGTTGCGGATCTCGTGATCGTCCCAGATGCCGACGTAGGGAACGCGCGCCATCAAGTCCTGCAGATGGGGGTCGGCGCGGTTGTAGCTCCAGTGTTCGCGAAAGGTCTCCAGGTCGGGGGCCCGCGGCGGGCCGGGAATTTGGGCGTTGCCGTAGCGGCCGACCGGCTCGCAGCGGTTGTCGACGTACACCATGTCGCCGACGGCCAAGAAGAGGTCGGGGCTCGCCTCGACGATACGCTCGAAGATGCTGTAGCCGTCGACGGCGTCGCGGCACGAGTTCTGCCCTCCGATGTCGCCGCCCCACGTGATGCGAAGGGGCGCGGAAGAGGTCGGCGCCGGCGCGGTGCGAAACTCGCCCCTACCGCGCTCGCCGCAGTCGACTGCGTATGTGTAGCGCGTTGCGGAATCGAGCCGATCGATGCGAACCGTGCCGGTCCATCCGCTCTCCTCGCTCACTTCGAGATCGGTCTGAACTTCACGGTCGCCGTGCTGCAACGTTACCGGCACACTCGATCCGCCGACGCACCGCGCCCAGATGACAGCGCTGTCGTGGCGGACCTCACCGGCGGCGACACCGTGAGAAAGTACTGTTGCATTATCTTCGACGTTCATGGTGGCGCACCCGGAGAGCAAGGATGCCGCGGTGAGCGCGCCCCAAACGGTTGATCGATTCACGACCACGGAACTCTACCAACGTTACCGAAAGACGGCCAGTTCGGTGAACGCTGTGGAAGCACATCGTAACTCACACGGAGCGGTCATCGTGGATGCTGACGACATTGCCGGAGTCGTACCAGCGATTCATTGAGAAGGACCGCTACCCTCGAGCGCAACTGCACCGGGTAGCGGACACGCTGCCTCGGCTACACCCGTCGTCTCAGTGGGCTTCCAGCTGGAGATCCCATGGATTAATCATCGAGAACAAAAAGCTGCGCGTCGTCACCAGCCGACGTGTCGAGATCGATGTTCGGACCGATTAGCCGGCCTGCCCCGTTTTCGTTCGTCCAAGTACTGCAGTCGAAAGGTGTGCCGGTGGCGTTGCGTAGTACCGAGCCGCCCTGAATCGGCTCGGAAACGATCGCCGTAGCTTCGGCGGTGGTATAGAGCGCGGGCTCGCTGGTTGGGTAGGACGCAGTCAGACAATCCGCAACGGTGCCGGCGGGCAGTCCGACCACGGATTGCTGGACGACGATGCTGGCCGCACCCGGGCCGGAGTCTGGTCCGATGTTGAGCGTGATTGATCGCGGTTCGGCTGCGCCGGCGCCGTTGCTGTCTTGGGCGAGTACCGACGAGAACGGCGAACCGCCGTCACAGTCGATGGTACCGCTGCTTCCTGCAGCCTCGACTTTGACGCAGATCACCGATGCGGCGCTGCCACCGGCGACGCCGAAACCGAAGATCGCGTCCGATTGCAAGCTCAGCGAGGCGACGCCGTTGCTATCGGGGGCGCCTGCTGACAGCAGCAGTGGCCCGTTGAGCCATGGGTCCTGGCTCGAGTCGGGACCGCTCGCACGCAGGAACTGGCTGCCGGGTCGCGCAAGTGAGAACGCGCGCACGCCGAGGGGCGAACCTGATACCGTCGGCGTCGGTGTCGGCGATTCACTTGGAGTGGGAGTCGGCGCGACTGGTGCGTCGGTCATGATCAGCGCGTTCATCACCGTCCCGATGCCTCCGAAGCCGGAGGTGAACACGGTGGCGAAGGCGCCGGAGCTGTTCTCATTGGTCCAATTGGAGCAGTCGAAATTGCTGCCGGTCCCGCTCTGCGAGACCGGTGGGCCCGGCGGTGTCGGGTTGAGAACGGTACCGGTGATCAAATCGGTGGTGTAAACCGCGTCGAAGCGGCCGGTGAACGGTTGCGAGGCGCAGTCGGCCACGGTGGTTCCGACCGGCAGCAAAGTCGGGCTGTGCTCGAGGAGGATCGCGGCGGCGCCCGGACCCGAATCAGCGCCGAGTCCCGTAAAACGCTCCTCGGGTCCGAAGGTGTTGATGAACTCGACCAGCGCCGAGTACGGCGTGCCGCCGTCGCAGTCGATGCTGCCGGAACTGGTGTTTGCGAAGATCTTCACGCAGAAGGTGGAACCATCGATGATCTTGGTGCCGTAGATGACGTCTTCGGCGATCGACAGGGTCGCGATGCCGTTGGCATCCGGCGCCCCGGCTACCAGCCGCAATGGTCCGGGGAGCCAGGGATCGAGCGTGACGTCGACACCGGGGATTGCGGAAGTCAGCAGCGTGCTGCCAGGTCGGGCGATACTGAACACTCGCTCACCGAGTTTTACCGGCGTCGCAGTCGGTGTCGGCGAGGGAACGAAACCGGACTCGCGACAGGTGAGACGCTGATTCGCGCTTCCGCGGCTGTCACATGAGCCGATCGAGTCGCGGCGCTCGAAGCTGGCGGTGCGTAGCGAGACCTCGACCCAGCTCGACAGCAGTGGTGTCGGTAAGGCGGCACGCCGTACCTGCACGCGTAGCTTGAAGAGATTCGGCGTACGCAGCGGGCGCAATCGCAGCCTGCGCTTGCCGTTACTGTCTTCGACCGTACAGGTGACCTGAGGGCCTCGGGAGCGGCTTTTCAGCTCGCAGCTCGACGATGGCCAGAAGAGACGGAAGTCGATTCCGTTTCCGCTGACCAAGATCTCACCGCCGGCGGTTGTCAGATCGGAGATCAGCGAGTCGAAAGGAGCGTTGCTGTTGACGGTCGCATCGATGCGGGCGCTGCCGTTCTGCCGCCCCGGGCGAGTGGCGGTATCGCCGACCAGCTTGACGCGCTCGAGAATCAGCGAGCCTGGCGCCAGTGCCGTTGTCGGGGTGGGCGTTTGGGTCGGCGTGAGCGATGGAGTGCGCGTGCGAGTTCGGGTTCGCGTCCTGGTCGGAGTACGGGTGTTGGTCGGCGACGGGGTGGGCGTTGGAACGCCGGCGCTCGCCAGGCGGAATGCGGCGGCGAAGTAGGGCGCAGCGTCGCCGCCGGCGACCGCGAGTGTGATCCCGGCGTCGTCGATGCCCGAGGATCCAGGTGTTGTTGCGATCGCGTCACAGTTGAAAGGGAAGCCGTCGATGCCGGCGCTACGCCCGAGGTCGGAGCGCTCGCCGGTCGACGAGTCGGTAGTCAGAATAATCGGTACGGTCTCGATCGACCCGGGGGTTTCGTCGCCAGTGCACGGGACGCCGTCGCCACCATTGTCGCCGGGCGCGCTGATCTCGAGTGTGGCGCGAATGATCGCGGTTCCGCGCGGGCCCGATCCGGCCTGAAGCAGATTGATATTGTCGTTGCCGTCGCGGCTGAAGGTGATCTCACCGCCGGACAGTCCGCTGCTCGAGCAGCCAATCTCCCCAGCGCCGGCGTTTCCCGGACCGAAGGCCGGGTCCGCGATCAGAGTCGTGCACAGTGGTGAACCGTTGATGACGTTCTCGACTCGGCTGGCGAAGAGAAAGCCGGGATCGACGACCACCGGAATGACGCCACTGCCTTCCGACGCGCGGGCTGCGCCGGTGCGCAGGACCAGCGTACCGGCGCTCACCCAGAGATCGAGTAGCCCGCCGATGGTATCGACCTCGCCCGTGCTGCGCGCCTCGGTGAAAACGAAGGGGCGTAGCTCTTCGACGGTGCAATTTGCGGCGCACCCGTCGCCGCCGTCGGTATTGCCGTCGTCGCAGGTCTCGTCGAGCTCGACCGCGTTGTTGCCGCATACAGCGGATGCTGTGCCAACGAAGATCCCACCGGGAAGGCCAACGGTGCTGATCGAGTCGCCGACCGAGTTTGATGCCCCCGGCTCCGATACCGTCAGCGGATAGAAGCCCGGCGGCGTACCCGGCGCCACGAAGACGTCGCAGCTGTAGAGCCGAACTCCATCGGGAAGCGCTGACAAGTCGGTGAAGGAGAGGATTAGCATCTTGAGGTTGTTGCAGCTGTCGATTCTGTAGGCGCTAGCGGTGCGGTTGATGTCTGGATTTACTTGACAGTTCTGAAAGCAAAGGGGCCCCGCCGGGTCGCTGTCGATCTCGTTCTCGGTGGCCACGACCTCTTGGCCGTTCTGGCGCAGAAAAACGTCGAACCTCGCCACTTGTCCGGCGGTGCCGACGGCGGTGCCGATATCGATAATCGCTGGTCCGATCGGTCCACGCGGTAGCGGTTCAGCTGCATCGCCGCAGGACAGGCCCAGCGCGCCTCGGTCCGCCCGCACCAACTCGTGAACGTCGACGGCCGAGTTTCCGTCGTCGTCCATTGCTGGACAGTTCTGCAGAGACGTCGGATCGAGGGCGATGGCCACGCCGCGCACCATCTCGGCGATGCTGATGATGCCGTCGCCGTTGCAATCGCCCGGGCAATCCTGGCCCGCTACCGGGTTGGCGAGGCGCAAACAGAGGAGCACTAAGAACGCCAGAACCGACCGACCACGCTGGTTCAATGGAATCATCGCTAGACGCATATTTTCGGACTAGTGCATTCGCATTCTCAGAGGCAAGCAAAATCTCCGAATCGCTCTATTCGTCAGCATACTATTGGACCACCTGCGAACTTCCGTTTCTAAGTGCGTCGTTGCGACATCAGTTCCGGCTGCCCGCGATTTCCGATTCTATCCGCCTAGGTTCGGTTCGCGAGCCTCCGCGCGGTTAGCGGCAGCACCCGCAGCATGTAGACCGCTCCGATCGCAGCATGGTCGTACCGACTCCCTCGTCGAATTTCGGAAGGGCGAGAACCTCGACGGGATGGGTAATCACCTCGAGGCCCAAGCATCCCTGGCCGAGGGTGTGGCTGGTGGTATCGAAAACCAGGCCGCTCTCTAGTTGACGCACGGACTTTACGCCGATCGAGTAGCCTGTCGAGGGCCGAAGGCGATCGAATACGAACGCCACCGTACACTGCTCGAAGTCGACCGTTGGAACGAAGCCGTCGTCAGGAAGCGCAGCCCAGAGCTCGTCGAAAGTCTCGCGATCGTTGACCAAGACGACGCCTCCTCGCACGCGTGTCGTGACTCGCCGTGCAGTGGTTCGACGCAGCAACCGAGACGGTACCTCGCAGCCCTCGAGCGCGGCACGCACGCCGCCCATGAGCTCAGAGATCTCGACCGCGCCGTCTCCGTCGACATCGGCAAGCGAGCAGGTGTCGAGCTCCATTTGATCGTTGGCGATTCGTACGGCCCGCAACAGCTCCGCGACATCGACCGAGTTGCCACCGTCGCAATCCGCCGCACAGAACGCGAGCGGATCGGGTCCGACGCTCGCGGCCGTCGGAGTCGGT
>JANQHZ010000328.1 GCA_028282445.1 Candidatus Binatia bacterium
GGACCGGTCGACTGCATCGCAACCCTCTTGCGGCAACACAACATCGACGGTCGCAAAGTCGACAAGGTCGACGTCACCGTCAGTCCCGACGCCGCCGACATCGATCGAGAAGCGAGCGAATGCGCCAACGGAGCCGACACCAACACCTCCTCGCTCGGATTCTCGATCTCGTACTGCGTCGCAGCCACACTGCTCGACAAAGAATTCTCGCCGCGGCAGCTGAGCAGCGATCGGATTCGCGACGATGCGGTTTGGGAACTGGGCAAACGAGTCCAGGTTCACATCGATCCCGCAACCCAAACGGATCTGGTCGAGCGAACCTTGCGACGGCAGGTCGAGCGCGCCGCCCAGCTGGGCTTCGACGTCGGACGCATCGATCTGCGCGGCGTCCGTGCCGCCCTCGGCACCAAGGTCCGTGTTCAGCTCAAGAACGAGCGGGTCTTCGAGATCGAGCGCGACGCGCCGACCGGCAGCGGCGCCGGTCCGTTCGGGGACGACCGGCTAAAGACGGTCGAGGACAAGTTTCGCCGCGAAACTCGCTACACCTTGCGCAAGGAGCGGATGGAGAAGGCAATCGACCTGATCCATCACCTCGACAAAGGCACTGCGGCGAACGTCAAAGAAATCATCCGCAACTGCTGCTCCGAACGTTGAGTCGGCAACCCGCCGCGCAACCGGCGACCCGGCGTCGGCGTTCGCCCCACCGGCAGCGCCCGAAAAAAGCCCGTTGAAACGAAAGACGGCGGCGCTAGCATTTCGCAGATGACCGTTCGTCACTCCATCTTCGGCGCACTTCTCGCCCTCGGCCTCCTGGCGTCGACCGCCAACGCCCAGGGGATCTACCGCTGGACCGACGAGGACGGCCGGGTTCACTTCGGCAACTCGCCTCCTCCCGGCAGGGATGCCGTCGAGCAGAAGCTCCCGCCGCCCAAGGTTCGCGAACCCGCGGCCGACGACGAGCTCGCCGACTCCACCGCAACCCGGCCACACGATCTCGACGAGGACGGCAAGCCGCACGACCCCGACACTCCGGTCGGCCCGTCGGAAGCCGAGCTGGACCCCGACCAGGGTGCCGACGCGCGACCGCTCGGAGAGTGGGACGACTTACTTTCGCAACTGGGGCGGCGCTGAGAGCGACGCGCTCGCGACATAGGCGCCGACCTCGACGACCTGGCCGGTGATCGCGTCCGACCCGAGCAGGAACAGTGCGGTTCGCGCGACGTCCTCCGGATCGGCGCCTTCGGTCATTGGGCAGATCGCATTGACCTGGATGCCGGAGGGCGCGAGCTCCACCGCCAGCGCCCGCGTCAGGCCCACCACACCGCTTTTCACGGCCACATAGGGACTCATCTCGCCGACCGGGTGGCTGACGCAGCGATCCGCGACGTTGACGATCCTGCCGCTTCCCTGTTCCTGCATCACCGCCGCAACCGCGCGGGTACACAAAAACGGTCCGCTCAGGTTGGTGGCGACCAGGTCCCGCCACTCTTCGTCGGTCGCTTTGGCGATGGGACCGCGCTGCAACCTCGATGCGGCGTTGACCAGAATGTCGATGCGACCGAATACCGCCCGCGTTCTCTCGACCAGGACATTGACGGCCGACTCATCGGTGATGTCCGTCGCCACCGCAATCGCTTGCTGCCCTTGCTTCTGCACCTCGTCGGCAACCGCGACCAGCTGGTCCGCCGAACGCGCCGCAACCGACATCTGGCAGCCGTTGCGCCCGAGAGCGAGTGCGATCGATCGGCCGATTCCTCGTCCCGCGCCGATGACCATTGCGACTTTGCCGTCGAACTCCATGACCGGCTCGCGTTGTAACCCGCCGACTCCGCATGCGCCAGCGTTTGAATCGATCGGGCCCGATATGGGACAAGCGCGACGATGGCGAGTAGCGACGACAAGCCCTGCGAGCTGTGTGAGCTAATCCCCTCGACGACCTGGTACGCCGAGTACGACGAGCCCTTTCGTTTCACCATCCTCGACTGCGACTCGTGCGACGTCCCGATGGCCGTCATCGGCAAACACAAGAGCTCGCTCACGGAAGAAGAGAGCCGAGTCGTTCAAGCAGCACTCGGCAAGATCGCCGACGAGAAGTACCCGCAGGGATGGGTGTTCGACGACAACATGCGGCAGATTCCCGACCACTACCACATTCACGCGCGGCCCTACCCGCCGTGGTGGAAGAAGCCGTAATCCGATACGTCGAGTCCCCGCCGCGCGCGCGGGAACTGACTGAAACCA
The DNA here is from genome assembly GCA_028282445.1 of Candidatus Binatia bacterium. Taxonomy (GTDB): domain Bacteria; phylum Desulfobacterota; class Binatia; order HRBIN30; family CADEER01; genus CADEER01. Next base: position 2,242 of record JANQHZ010000328.1, read on the forward strand.
GCCCTTTTCGGAGTCAGGCCGCCAGCTTCGCGCCGCACCCCGCGCAGAACTTGGCACCGTCGCCGAGCGCCGTTCCGCACTGCGCGCAGAACTTGGCTTTGCCCGTCGGTACGCCGGGCGACCGATCGGCGCCGCGCTGCTTCTCCAGCGCGGCAATCGCCTCCAGCGCCTGATTCTTGTAGCGGGCGACCAGCTTTTCGTAGTCTTCGTCCGACAACTTACCGGTACGCCGGTCGAACTCCGCCTCTTTCAACGCAGCGTAGGCGGCGTTCTTTCGCTGCTCCAACGCAGGCGTCGAGCTCTCGTCGACCGGCTCAGTCGAGTCCTCCGCATCGGCGGTAAACAACGGCCACAACGCATAGCTCGCGAGCGGCAGAAGCAAGACAATCAGGGCAACCGTGGAGTTCATTTGGGCAGGGAGTGAATACAGGGCGGCTTTGCTCTGCGCTACTAGCAGCCCGGTCTACATTTTCAACGGACGGCTAGAGGTCGAAGTTCTTCAGCTCGCGTTCGAAGGTGTCTTCGTGCTGCGAGCGCTCCGTTCCACCCGCGTCCACCGCCGCTTCCGGTTGTCCTTCACCCGTGCGACGGCGCCAACGCAGTAGCGTAAAGCCCACCACCAGCGCTCCGATCGCCACCGCGACGAAGGGCATCACCCAGGCGGTCAGATTGAACCCAGTCGTGGTCGGCGACGACAGGATCGCCTCGCCGTACTTGGTAGCGAAGTGCGCGAGGATTTGTTCCTCGTTTTTGCCCAGCGCCATGTGCTCGCGAATCTCCTGGCGCAGCGGGATCGCCGACGGGCACTGCAAATGGTTGCAGGAGTGCACCGTCAGCCCGCAACCGCACTGGCAGGTGAGAGATTCCTCGAGGTGCTGGAAGCTCGGCTGATCGGCCACCAACACCGCTGCCGTACCGAGGCACAGCAGCACTGCCAGAAAAACTGCTGCGAGCCTGTTCGCCGCGAGATTCAGGACCGCGACTCCGTGGCTTCGTTCGGCGACGGCGAATACGCCAACG
>JANQHZ010000393.1 GCA_028282445.1 Candidatus Binatia bacterium
GCCTCGTCGACGGTCCCGCAGATGATCACGCCCTTACCGGCGGCGAGACCGTCGGCCTTGACGACAATCGGAGCCCCGAGCTCGCGTACATAGCTGGTCGCCTGGTCGAGATCGGTGAAGGCCGCGTAGGCAGCGGTCGGGATGCCGCAGTCTAGCAGAAGCTCCTTGGTGAATGCCTTGCTCCCTTCGAGCTGCGCAGCCGCCCGACTCGGACCGAAGCAGCGGACACCGGCCATCGCGAGCTCGTCCGCGATGCCCAGCGTGAGCGGCAACTCGGGTCCGGGCACGACCAAGTCGATGTCGTTTTCCTGGGCGAAGCCGACCAACCCGGCGATATCGGAGGCAGCGATCTCGACCGCTTGGGCGATCTCATCGATCGCGGCGTTGCCCGGCGCGCAGTAGATGCGATCGACCCGCGGCGACTGCGCGAGCTTCCAAACCAGCGTGTGCTCGCGGCCACCGCCACCGACAACCAAGATCTTCATCGCGTCGCAGCTCTTTCCGAGCGAGAGACGACCGCCGGCAGCGGGCGATCAGTGACGGAAATGCCGAACACCGGTCATCACCATCGCCAAGCCGAGCTTGTCCGCAACCTCGATCACGGCATCGTCGCGTACGCTGCCGCCGGGTTGGACGATCGCGACTGCGCCGGCGGCGGCGGCGGTCTCGACGCCGTCCGGGAAGGGAAAGAACGCGTCGCTGGCCAGCACCGACTTCTCCAGCGAGATCCCGACTCGCTCCGACTTCGCGCGCGCCGCGTGCACGGGGTCGACGCGCGAGGTGGCGCCGCCGCCGACCGCCACCGTCCGGTCGGCCCGTACGAAGGCGATCGCATTGGACTTGACGTGCTTCACCACCTTCATTCCGAAGCGCATCGCGGCGATCTCGTCGTCGGTCGGCTGACGCTTGGTCACCACCTTCATCTCGCCCGGATCCTCCATCGAAAGATCCGGGTCAGCGGCCAGCAGTCCGCCCACCACACCGCGGTAGTCCCGGGTAAAGCGATCCATAGCTTCTGGCGCCCAAGTCATTAAACGACGGTTCTTTTTCTTACGCAGGAACTCCAGCGCGTCGGCTTCGAAGCTGGGCGCGATCAAGACCTCGGTGAAGATCTCGTCGACGATCTTGGCGAGGTCGAGGGTCCATGGGCGATTCGCGATGAGGATGCCGCCGAACGGCGATTCCGGGTCGGTGGCGAATGCGCGGTTGTACGCTTCGGCGACGTCGGATGCGGTGCCGACGCCGCACGGGGTGTTGTGCTTGAGAATCCCGACCGTCGGGGCGTCGGCGATGAACTCTCTCATCAACCAGAGAGCGGCGTTGATGTCGACGATGTTGTTGTACGAAAGCTCCTTGCCGTGGAGCTGCTGGACGACCTCGAAGAAGTCGCCGTACAACGCCGCGCGCTGGTGTGGATTCTCGCCGTAGCGCAGGTCCTGGACCTTATCGAGGCCGATGTGCGCGGTCTCGCCGAACGCCTGCGCCCCTTCGTCGCCGAGGGCGCCGAGGTAGTCCGCGATCGCCCCATCGTAGCGGGCGGTGGTCGCAAAGACCTTGCGGGCCAGTCGCGCCCTGGTTTCGGGACGGACCTCCCCTCCTCCCGATTTCATCTCGTCGAGAACGGTCGAGTAATCGTCGGGATCGACGACCACGGTGACGTCGCGGTGATTCTTCGCGGCCGAACGCAGCATCGATGGGCCGCCGATATCGATGTTCTCGATCGCCTGCTCGAGCGTGCAATCGGGCTTCGCCACGGTGGCCTCGAATGGATACAGATTCACCACCACCATATCGATCGGCGCGATGTCGTTCTCTTGCATCTGCTGTCGGTGCGTTTCGAGATCACGGCGGCCCAGGAGCCCGCCGTGAATTTTCGGGTGTAGCGTCTTCACCCGGCCGTCGAGAATCTCGGGCGAGCCGGTGTGGTCACTGACCGAGCGCACCGGAATCCCTGCATCGGCGATCGCCTTGGCGGTTCCACCAGTCGATAGGATCTCGACTCCAAGCTCGTGCAGTCCACGCGCGAACTCGACCAGTCCGCTCTTGTCGCTCACGCTCACCAACGCCCGCGTGACCTTCGCCATCAACCGTCCTCCTCTTGCAACCTTCTCGGCACACGCTTGCCGAGTCGCGCCAACAGCTCGTAGGGAATCGTATCGCACGCCGCGGCGACCTCGTCGACCGGGAGGCAGTGGTCGCCGGCATTTCCCCACAAAACTGCCGAGCCGCCCTGCTCCACCCCCGGGACATCGGTTACGTCGACCATGGTGACGTCCATGCACACCCGGCCGATGACCGGGGCGCGCCGCCCTTCGATCAGCACCTCGCCGCGATTCGACAGCGACCGCGGGTAGCCGTCGGCGTAGCCGATCGGCAGCACGGCGATGCGAGTCCGGCGGGTCGTCTCGAAGGTTTG
>JANQHZ010000415.1 GCA_028282445.1 Candidatus Binatia bacterium
ATCCCGCTCGAAGACATCGGCGGCGCGCCGATCCTGAAGAAGTGGCTGCTCGAGCGTCGCAAGCTGTTCGAAATGGGCGACGAGCTGTCCGGCGAGATCGTTCCCAAGGGAATCCTCTTGATGGGAATTTCCGGCTGCGGAAAGAGCCTCGCGGTCAAGTCGATCGGGTCCTGCTTCAACTTGCCTCTCTACCGAATCGACATGATCGAGATCTTCTCGGGCCGGCACGGGAACCCCGAAGCGACCTTCGTCGCCGCCTGCAAGACGATGGAGGAGATGGCACCCGCGGTTCTGTGGTTCGACGAAATCGAGATGGGAGTCTCGTCGAGCAACGACGACGCCTCCGGAACACTCGGACGCATCTTCGCCTTCTTCCTCACCTGGATGCAGGAGAAGTCGCGCGGGCTGTTCGTCGCCGCAACCGCCAACCGAATCGATCTGCTCCCCGCCGAGATGATCCGCAAGGGGCGCTTCGACGAGGTGTTCTTCGTCGACTTGCCCAACGAAGACGAGCGCATCGAGATCTGCAAGATTCACCTCGAAAAGAGAGGAATCGACCCCGCCCCGCTCGAGATCGATCGCTTGCGTCAGTTCACCAAGGGGTGGACCGGCGCCGAGGTCGAACAGTGCGTGGTCTCCGCGCTGACGACGGCGCGCCTCGCCGACCGCGACATGGTCAGCGACGACCTGCTCAATCAGACAGGCAAGATCGTGCCCCTGTCTCAAACGATGCGCGAGCAGGTCGAGCACATCCGGGCCTGGGCGCTCGACCGCGCGATCCGCACCGCGCCGCGCTCGAAAGGCATCAACTGACCTGAAACTCGCTGCGCTCGTAGGCACAGGCGAGGCACGGGCTGAGGCTGAGGGCGGTAGGAGTGCTTTGGGGCTCGGGAATCGCCGTCGCGCCCCGCGCGACCACCATCATCAGCGTCGCCTCAGCCTTCGCCCAAGCCTCCGACCGCTTGGGACAATTGACACCCCCTTCCCGGGCGACGGGTGAGTGGCTTGGAGTCGCACGGCCTCGCTATCCGAGGGTGCCGGTGGTTGTGGACCGTGCCCGGCTCGGATAGTTAGGCCAATTCGACGAAAAACCTGGAGGAGGACCGATGAGCAAGCCGAAGGCGCAGAATATCGTATGGCACGAGGGGATCGTCACTCGAAGCGACCGCGAGACCATCGCGGGCCACAAGGGCTGCACGATCTGGATGACCGGCCTATCGGGGTCCGGCAAGTCGACTTTGGCGGTTGCGCTCGAGAAAGCGTTGATCGATCGGGGCGTCCGGACCTTCGTCCTCGACGGCGACAACGTCCGTCACGGACTGAACAAGGACCTCGGCTTTTCCCCCGAAGACAGGAACGAGAACATCCGCCGCATCGGAGAGGTCGCCAAGCTCTTCACCGAGGCTGGTGTCGTCAACATCACCGCCTTCATCTCGCCGTACCGCATCGACCGTGACCGCGTTCGCGAGATCATGGACGACGGTGACTTCATCGAGGCCTTTGTGGACTGCCCGGTCGAAATCTGCGAGCAGCGCGATCCGAAGGGCCTCTACAAGAAGGCGCGCGCCGGCGAGATCCCCGAGTTCACCGGTATTTCCGCACCTTACGAGGAGCCGGAGAAGCCGGAGATCACCGTAAAGACCGGCGAATCTTCCGAGGAAGAGGCTCTCCAGGAGCTGATCTCCTATCTCGACGGCAAAGGCTACCTCGGCTCCTGACCGATTTGCGAGACGGCGACTCGCAAGTCTGCAACCTGAGCCGTCCCTCGCCTGCTCGGAAGCTCCCGCCCGTGCCGCCCCCCGGGGTGGCACGGCCTGTGCTCCTATCTTGTCCGTCTACGAAGGGCCGAGTCGGTCCTTTCGTGGGATGGGTGGGTAGGATGTACGTCCTCACCGAGTGCGCATTCCCCCCCTCGCGTGCTTCTCGAGCCCCCCGAGCACCCATCCCACCCCCCCTTTTCGCTCTCGGGGGGTGCCATGCGATGAGCGCCCGACAGGCCTCTAGGCCGTCTTCAGCACGATGCGGGCGGCGACCGCGTCCTCGAGACCGCCGCCGAAGAAGCGGATCAATCGATACATCCAATACTTCTTGCCGACGCGGCCGACGACATCCTCCACGGCGCTGCGCTCGGTGAGACAGGTCGCCTCTCCGTCGATCGGCCCTTCTCCGAAATCGACCGTGACCTTCGGATTGTCCCTGAGGTTGCGGTACCAGTTCGCCGGTTTCTTCGCGACGTGCTGCACCAGAATGGCCTCCGGTCCGTCGACGACGAACCAGATGGTGACGCTGCGGAGTTTCCCAGAGCGCCGGCCAATCGTACCGAGCTCGATCGTCTTCGTTCGCGCGTGGCGGGACAGATCGAGCTCTCCGCTCATTCTTCGAGCACCTTCTTCGAGA
>JANQHZ010000429.1 GCA_028282445.1 Candidatus Binatia bacterium
CTCGACGCCCTCGCCCTCGGCCTGCTGCCGCTATTGAGCCTGCTCCTCGCCACGCCCGGCATCGCGATCGGCCGAAGGGGAGCCATCTTGGCCATCGGCATCGCGGGATTGTTCGCGCTCGACCTGACGGTTCTGCTCGGATACCCGTGGATGGTGCGCAACCCAAACGCGGTCAAAGACATCGTCGGGACCTTCCTCGGCCTGCTGACCTTCGTCGGTGGCCCGGCCATCCTATGGTTCGCCCTCACCTACGATGCACTCAAGGGAGCATGGGGATTCGACGACGCCGGAGACCCCGACAAGTCTCACCCCGGGTGACCCCGAGGAACCGACAAATGGTGGAGCAACGAAGTCCCGCCTCATTCCGCGACCCGAGCGGGCACATCTTCGAGCTCGACGGAGTCCTCTATCGGCACGTCGCACCGTCCTATCGCCACGACTTCGATGCGCTGATCGAGAGCGGTCTCTACCGATCCCTGAGCGCGGAGCGCATGGTCGTCTCGCACGAGGAAGTCGATGCGAGCTCGCTCGGCGGACACTCCGACGCGTATCGGGTCCTCATGCCGGAGAGGATTCCATTCGTATCGTACCCGTACGAATGGTCGTTCTCGCAGCTTCAGGACGCGGCGCTGCTCACTCTCGATATTCAACAGCGGGCGCTTGATCACGGTCTCTGGCTCAAGGACGCCAGCGCGTACAATATCCAGTTCGTCGGTGGCGCTCCGATATTCATCGACACCCTGTCGTTCGAGAAGTACCCGGAGGGAAACCCCTGGCCGGCGTACCAGCAGTTCTGTCGTCATTTCCTCGCGCCGCTCGCCCTCATGGCGCTGGTCGACGTCGAGCTCGGCAAGCTGTTGCGGGTTCACATCGACGGCATCCCACTCCCATTGGCGAGCAAGATGCTGCCGCGGCGAAGCTGGTTGGGCTTCTCCCTGCTCACCCATATCCACCTGCACGCCAAGTCGATCCGGCGGTTCCAGTCCACCGATGCCGACGCGACACCCTCCGCCGACACCAAGGCCACCACTTCATCGGTGAGCAAGACCTCACTACTCGGCTTGGTCGACACGCTGCGCTCGGCGATTCGCCGCTTTCGTTGGAAACCGGCCGGGACCGAGTGGGGCGAGTACTATGGCGCCACCAACTACGACCGCGAGGCACGAGAGCACAAGGTAGAATTGGTCGCGAAGTTCATCACCGAAGCCGCACCGACGACCGTCTGGGACCTCGGCGCCAACACCGGCGAGTTCAGTGCTTTGGCCGCTCGACAGGGCATCGAAACGGTGGCGCTCGACGTCGACCCCGCCGCCGTGGAGAAAGCCTATCTACGCGTTCGTTCGAGTGGGGAGTCCCAGCTGTTGCCACTGCTGATGGACCTAACCAACCCGAGCGCCGCCCTCGGTTGGAGCCACGCCGAGCGCATGTCCCTGAGAGACCGCGGTCCGGTCGACCTGGCGATGGCGCTGGCGCTCGTCCATCACCTGGCGATCAGCAACAACGTCCCGCTGCCGATGGTGGCGGAGTTCATGCGCGGCCTTTGCCAGCGGCTGATCATCGAGTTCGTACCCAAGTCCGATTCTCAGGTGCGGCGGTTGCTCGCGAGCCGACCCGATATCTTCGACGAGTACGACCAGGAGGGCTTCGAAGCGGCATTCGGCGAGCACTTCGAGTTGCTGCGGCGGGAGCCGATCAGGGGTTCCGACCGCGTTTTGTACCTCTTCGGATGATGCGGCCGCCGCCGAAGTCGTAGACGGGGTCCGAGGATTCCACCCCGCGCCCACGGACTTCGATCCCGATCCCGAGAACGTCCAGATCCTTCAAGTCAGCCGCTGCTGAGGCGGACTTGGGGAACCAGCCAGCGGTCCATGAAAGTCGCCCCTCGTTTCTTTCGATCCTGCAACTCCTGCAAATAGGCGTAGAGCGCCTCGTAGAGCGCCTCGGTGTCGACTCCGTGAGCCTCCGGCTTGAGGTCGTCGAGAATGATCAGCGACTGGCGCATGAGATTGAGCGCCCCCCGACCGCCCCCGCGATGAAAATGGATGTGCATCGCACACGCCGTCATCACCAGCGCCTTCACGAAGGGCTGCTCGTCTTCCGCCACCTGATTGTGAACTCGCTCGAAAAGCTCCTGGCTCTCGAAGTACTTGCGGCGGTTGAATAGGTCGATCGCATCGCCCAGGTCTTCGCGCTGCCGCTCGTCCATGATGCCGTCATCATCGCACACCAGTCCGATCGGGAAAGAGACCCCCGGCCGGCATCGATGCGATTCGGCCGGACCCGCACGTTGCCTCAATCGATGCCGCGCTTCTCGGCGCTGCGGCGCTCCCCTTCCAGGCGGCCCTCTTCGGCGGCGCTGTGATCGACGAACACCATCGCGTCGGCAATCGCACGGTGCCCGGCGTCGTCGGCAATCGCCCGGTGCATCGCCTGGCAAACCTCGCGGTAGGCTGGATGCCCCTGCGGCGTCGTGCGCAACTCGATGACGTGCATTGCTTCACGGGCATTCATCTCCATGTAGAAGCGTACGCGGTAGGCCATCGGCAAAGCGTAGGGAGCGATCTCTTCGAAGCCCTGGGCGACCATGGTGCGATAGAGCTCCGCGGTCTCGTCCATCGTACGCCGCCAGTCCGCCTCCGCGCCGATGTCGGCAATCGCCGGTGACGTGACGTACCCGTGGTCGGGACTGAGTCGCTGCCACTCGAGGGTAAGCAGCCGGTGGCGCTGTAGATCGCGGAAGGCGCCGTAGTCGGCGAGTACGTCGAAGCGGTAAGCGGTGCGTTCCAGCGCACGGCCCGGCCGGTGCCGACGATTGCTCCGCTTACCGACGTAGGCGCGGAGCAGCTCCGATTTCTCATCGTGCGACATGGCGTGAACGCGCGCCTGCAATGCGTCGTCCGGCAGATTCGATACCGAGTAGAGCGCCGCGGCCAGAACTTTGTCTTCTCCGCGCGGATCGAAGTCGGTCAGCGTGACGAGCGGCCGCGCCTCGGCTTCGACACCCGCCAGCAAACGATCCGCCAGCGCCCGCACCTGTCGCCGATTCTCCGCAAAGTACTCGCTCCACACGACGCCGCGGTCGACCCGATCGACCCGCGTCAGAAACGCCGGAATCACCTCGCGCAATTCTTCGAGGATCGCGTCGCCGCACTCGCGAACTTCCACGAGCGGGTGTGCGCGCAGACGCAGGAGCAGCTGCTCGAAAGCCTGTCCGGTCCCGAAGATGCCGACGTTCGACTTGGTAGCAGCCGGCAACATGCCGCGCAGAACGTCGAGTGCCTTGGCTCGGATGGTGGCGCGGTACACGCCGCCGGTGACACCCTCCTCGCGCGGGAAGCGTTCCTCGAAGTAGCGCAGCGCCGGATCGATCCAGCGCGCATACGTCTCGAAGGCCCGGTCGAGACAATCGCGATAGGGTTGGGCCAACGGGCTGTCGGCGATCTCCGCAGGAACGACGTAGCGCCACGCCCCATCGTCCCTGTCGGTGTACGGGATGTACCGGGTCGACTGCTCGAGGTAGGCCATCAGGCGGCCCCATTCGAGCGCCTTGGTCAGGACGTTCGAAGCGCCCTCGACGGCGACATGAGCGCCGCCGAGCTGGGCGACCGAGTCGTCCCCGTAGTCGGAGAGAACCCGCTGAAAAAGGCGCTCGGATCGCTCCGTACCGACCGCGGCGGTGCTGCCGCCCAAACCGTCGTCGAGAAACTCGTCGAGGAAGAGCCGGCGTAGACTCTTGGGCGAGCGCGAGTAGCGAGCAAACAACGCCGCCTTGACCACCTCCGGCAGGTTGCGGAGAGCGAATACCGGCCGATCGAGGTTGGTAAAATACGGCTCCAGCGCGCGGCGCTCGTCTTCGCTGAACTCCGTTGTAGCCGACACCTCACTCATCGTCGTCGAGCGGATGAAACACCAGTCCGGTCTGAAGCTTGGGGTGAAAATACGTCGACTTCTGGGGCATCACCTCACCCGCGAGACA
>JANQHZ010000452.1 GCA_028282445.1 Candidatus Binatia bacterium
GCTCGAACGGGACGTCCCGGTGGCACGAGCTCTCAACATCGGGGACATCGTCAACGACCCCCACTACGTGGCGCGCGAGAGCTTCGTCACTGTCGACGATCCGCAGGCCGGGCCGATCAAGCAACCGGCCGTGTACCCCCGCTTCTCCGAAACACCGGGGGACATCCGCCGTCCCGCACCGGCGCTGGGCGAGCACAACACGGAGGTGTACCAAGAGCTGCTGGGCCTGGGGGAAGTCGAGCTCCACGAGCTCGCGGCGGAGGGAATCGTCTAGTGGAGGGCAGAGGCTGCGGTGGTATTCGGGAGCTGGGAGCTGGGGAGCGCAGCTGCCGGTTCCCGGTTGTCGGAGATAGCTGGTAAGTTACCGGCGTGGCTAACGAATCTGGATACCAGGTCGCTTCCAGGCGCGCGGCGGAGGGGCTTTCGGTCGCGATCGCGGGTCGGATCGAGATCGGCAACGTGCAACGGCTGCGCCGCGAGCTCACCGACTTGCTGGACGGCGACTGCGATCTGCTCCTCGATCTCTCGCAGGTAACCTATTTCGACAGCGGGGGCGGCGCCCTGCTGCTGCAACTGCGCCAAGCGCTCGGCGCACTCGGACGCAGGCTGATCGTCACCGAGTCCACCCCCGACATCGAAGGCTTTCGCGACCTGCTCGACGAGAAGTTCCTGCTCACCGAGCAGCCGCCTCCGCCGCCGAAGCCCGGCCTGATCGTGCGCCTCGGGCAGAGCGCGCTCAATCTTCGGCAAGGACTGCGGGAGATCGTGGCCTTCAGCGGCGAGATGGTGATCGGACTGATCGAGGCGGCGCTTCACCCCACCAAGATTCGCTGGCGCGAGACCTGGGACTACATGGCACGCAGCGGCCAGGACGCGCTTCCGATCGTCGCACTCATCAGCTTTCTGATGGGACTGATCACCGCCTTCCAAGCTGCCATCCAGCTTCAGCAGTTCGGCGCTGACATCTACATCGCCAACCTGGTCGGGCTGTCGATTACCCGCGAGCTCGGACCGCTGATGACCGCAATCATCGCCGCCGGGCGCTCGGGCGCCGCCTTTGCGGCCGAAATCGGCACGATGAAGGTGTCGGAAGAGGTCGACGCGCTGGCGGCGATGGGACTCGACCGCACTCGATTCCTGGTCACCCCGAAGCTGATCGCTCTCGTCCTGATGCTGCCCTGTCTCACGCTCTTCGCAGATCTGGTTGGCATTCTCGGCGGCTTGATGGTCGCCAACGTCGGTCTCGATATTCCAGCGCAGGTCTACTTCCGGCAGATGGCGCTTTACATGGACTACGGGGATATCCAACTCGGTCTCACCAAGAGCGTGGTCTTCGCAATCTTGATCGCCGCCGTCGGCTGTCTGCGCGGCTTCCAGGCTCGCGGCGGCGCTGAAAGCGTGGGTCGCATCACGACCTCGGCCATCGTTTCGGGGATCTTCGCGATCATCGTCGCCGACGCGGTGTTTACGGTATTGACGCATGAGTGGTGATCGCACCGAGCCAGCCGACGTCGTCATCCGGGTGGAAAACCTGGTAGCGCGCTACGGCGACCTGACCATTCTCGAAAACGTCAGCTGCGACGTTCACCGAGGGGAGGTATTCGTCGTCGTCGGCGGATCAGGGTGCGGGAAGACGACCCTGCTTCGACACATGATCGGACTGCTCAAGCCGAGCTCGGGCCGGGTGTTCGTCGGCGATGAAGACATCACTTCTCTCGACGAAGACGGACTCCGACGCGTCCAGCGCAGCCTCGGCGTCACCTTCCAGGCCGGGGCGTTGTTCGGCTCGCTGACGCTCGGAGAGAACATCGCGCTGCCGCTGCAGGAGCACAGCGACTTGCCTGCCGACACCATCGACTTGCTCGTTCGGATGAAGCTGGACATGGTGAGCCTCGGAGGATTTGAAGATTTCATGATTTCCGAGCTGTCGGGCGGTATGAAGAAGCGGGCGGCGCTGGCGCGAGCGATGGCGCTCGACCCCTCGATCCTCTTTTTCGACGAGCCGTCCGCTGGTCTCGACCCGATCACCTCGGCCGAGCTCGACGAGCTCATCGTACAAATCAACAAGAGCCTGGGGACTACGATGGTCGTCGTGTCGCACGAGCTTCCGAGCGTCTTCACGATCGCCGACCGGGTGATCATGCTCGACCCGAAGTCGAAGGGGATCATCGCCGAAGGCGACCCCGCCGAGCTGCGCGATCACAGCGTCGACCCGTCGGTACACGCCTTCTTCAATCGCCACTCCGAGCAACGCAGCGGGCGGGACGGCCGGCATGGCCTCTGAAGCTCGCAAGCTGCAAGTCGGCTTCTTCGTGCTCGGCGCCGCGACGATCGCGATCGGCGCCGCGGTATGGCTCGGCGCCAACCGCTACTTCGCCGATGAGATCGACATGGTCACTTACTTCTCGGAGTCGGTGCAGGGGCTCGACCCGGGATCGGACGTCAAGTATCGCGGCGTGCCGGCGGGAAGAGTTGAGAGTATCGACATCGCCGAAGACGACCAGCTCATCGAGGTGACCATGAGCATCAAGGCGGGAGTCGCCGATGTCATCCGCAGCGACGACACCCTGCGAGCCCAGCTCGAGCTCGCAGGCATCACCGGGCTTCGCTACATCGAGATCGACCGTCATAGCGGCGACGCTCTGCGCAAGTCGCCGGTCCTCGACTTCCCGCCGCCTCATCACGCCATCCCCTCGACGCCCTCCAGCTTCAAAGCCGTGCAGGAGGCACTCACCGAGATCTACGACCACGTCATGGCAGTCGACTTTGGGGGAATTTCCGACGACGTGCGCGCGACGCTGCAGGCCGCCGACATGATCCTGCGCGACGACCGCCTGCAACGAACCCTGACCAGCCTTGCGGAGCTCTCCGAATCGGCGAGTCGCGTCACGCGCAACGTCGAGGAGATCACACAGGGGGTCGAGGTCGGCGCCGCCGTCGAAGAGCTTCGCCGGACGACAAGCGAAGTGCGGATGTTCCTGTCCGGACTGAGAGAGCAGCAGGTTGGAGACCGGCTGCGTTCGACGATCGACGATTTCGGCGAGGTCGCACGCTCGTCGCAGCAGATGATCTACGCGCTGCAGGCTGCGATCGATCGACTGGGAAGAACGCTCTCGAACCTCGAGACGGTGACCGACGACGTCTCGCGACAGCCCTCGCGCCTGCTCTTCTCGGACCCGCCTCCCGAGCGCTCCGACTCGACAGGGGGAGACGGATGAAGCTCAGCTTCAAGGCAGTCGTCGCCGCGCTCGGCAGCGCGACGCTACTGTGCGCCGGATGTTTCTCCTTCGGTGGCAAAACGCCGCCGCCGATCGCGCGTTATCAGCTGGAATACGACGCGCCCCCCCGAGTCGAGCGGTCCGTGCCCGCAACGCTGCGCCTGTTGCAGATGCGCGCGGCACCGACCTACGATCGACTCGACATCGTGTACAGGCAGAGCGAGCACCGCTTCGGCACCTACAACTACAGGCGCTGGGCAGCCGATCCGGCCGGCATGATCGGCGACCGCATCGGCCGCGATCTGGTCGAAGCCGGAGTGTTCCGCGCGGTGGTGCAGGGACCTTCGCCGCTGACCGCGGACTATATTCTCGACGGTTTGGTCGAACAGATCGAAGAGCTCATCGACGACGGATGCACCGCGCACCTGCGACTTCGCTTCACGTTGAC
>JANQHZ010000849.1 GCA_028282445.1 Candidatus Binatia bacterium
GCTGACCGCGGACTATATTCTCGACGGTTTGGTCGAACAGATCGAAGAGCTCATCGACGACGGATGCACCGCGCACCTGCGACTTCGCTTCACGTTGACCCGCCGCCGTACGTCGGCAGAATCTTTGCCGGTTTTCCAGAAGAGCTACAGTGCCGAGGAAAGGTGCACCGGCGACGACGCGGAAGCCCTGGTTGCGGCGATGAGCACCGCGCTCTCGTCGATCTCGGCTCGGCTACGAGCAGATCTCATCGAGTCGATCGGCTCCACACCCTGATACGGCTTCGGCAACTCAGCGGAAGTCTTCGGTGAAGAGCACCTGTTGCACGTAGACGAAGCGAGGGGTCAGCGGCGGCAGGTTGGCGACGTCGTTGAAAGCTGGATCGAAGTTCCAGTTGCGGACCGGCGGGTTGTAGATGTTGCACCCGTTGGTGGTAGAGCCCCCGGTGCCGCACCAGTCTCCATCGACGCGAACCGGCTCGCCCAACGAGACGAACGAGCCTTGGTAATTCAGCGCCCGTCCGCCCCCCCAATCCTCATGAAAGCGAGGGTAGTTCTCGAGACCGCCGTTGTAGTCTCCGGTCGCGGTGGTATCGACGCCACCGAGGAATGCCGCATTCACCCAGGTCGTTTCCGCGTTCCGGCGTGTGCTCCCGAGCGTTTGAACGCTCTGGCCGTCACGGCAGAAGTCGCCAACGCAACAGTCCGCGAGACATCCGGTCGCCGCCCCCGAACCGCGCCAGTAGCGCTGTGACATGACGTTCACGCTGTCCCCGATCAGCGCGGCCGGCTGTCGCGCGACTCCGCCCGGCCCGGTACCGCGATTGTAGTCTCCCAGGACGTACATCGCCTGGTCGGACACGACCGTCACCCCGGTGGGATCGGCCGATACGTTGATCCCTCCCGGCAACGGTATATCGGCGCTGCCGAAGACGCGCACTCCGTAGTTGTTGACGTCGTTCGAGTCGGCCCCCTCGACGCTGAGGAAGAGCACCAATCCGCCGTCGGTGTTGTCCGTCGTCGAGAAGAATGGCTCGCCATTAGCCAGGTTCCAAGCAATCAAGTCGCTGACGTTGAGATTCAGCAACATCATCCACTTGTCTTCGCGGTGGTTGTAGAAGCCGCCGCGCCGGTACTCGAGATCGAACGCCCCAGGCGCAGCACCCATGACATCGCTGTAAACCCCGGTTCCGCCGCCGACCGGGCGCAAAGGCATGGGCGGCGTGTAGCAACCGGGAATCGCATTGGCACACACTTCGAATCCGTCCGCACAGTCGCATCCGGGGACATCGGTATAGAAGATCGGCATCGTCCCTGGGAAGGCGCTATTGGCCGCATTCCACACACCATCGCTCATGAAAGCATGCAGAGCCGTCGTCATGGCCACGTTGCGATTGCCGAGGCTGTCCTGGACTTCGATCGAATGCGGTAGCACGGGCCCGGGCGGCGGCCCCGGTAGGCTGTCGGCCTGGCCGAGCTTGAGGACGATGCGGAGGTCGGCCCGCTCCCAGAACACCCCACCACCGACCTCGATGATGTCGGGCTCGGGAATGGCGATGTTGCCGATGTCGTCGATCACCGACCCCTGCCAGTCGGCCAATTCAGCCCCTGGAATCTTGCGGGTCGCCGTCCCGCCGCAAGGCAGCACTCTTGGGTCGAGATCACCGAGCGGGGCAACCTCGTCCTTCAGCATGTCGATGTTCACGACCCCCTTGCATTCGTCCCGGTCCTTGCGGCCGCGGTAGATCGAACCACCGGCCGAGACCTGCACGGTGAACACGCCGACCGGTGGATTGTCGATGACGTTCAGCTGGTTCTGAGCGTTCATGTACAAATCGCCGTTGGTGTGAATACGCCCCATCAAATTCATGGTTGGCCCGGGCAGAATCTCGAGATCGTTGCGGTAGAACGCGACGAACTGAAAGAGCGGGATGTACCCAACCAGAAACTCGGCTCCGACCCGTGCTTCGACGTCGGAGCGACTGTTCTCGGCCCGCGAGTCGACGGTATAGCGGTACTGCAGGGCGTTGAGTCCAGCGAAAAGCTCGCCGGAGGGAATCACGATCTCCTCCGGGTTCGAGGGGCGAGGCGACATCTGATAGAATACCTGTCGCTCCCCCAGCGAGAAGTTGCGCTGATCGAAGTCGGCGCCGGACGGAACGTTGTAGTTCAGGAAGATATTGCGGTACTCACCCATCCCTCGATTGAGCCCGGACTCCGCCGCATAGAAGCCCGTCACCGAGCTACCGAGCGCGCCCCGCATCTGAGTATCCGAGCGTACTCCAACCGCGAATGTTCCGGCCAGCGCCATCAACAGCGACGCCAGCACGATCACCCCGATCAGCGCCATTCCCCGTTCGTTTCGCAGCACCGACGCCCCTCCCAATTCACCGAGGTAGGATGTTTCGCGGTTTCACGCCGACCTGGATCGTACGACGGAAATAGACACCGTCGATATCGGATAGCGCCGAACGCGAGGTGAGCTCGATCAACACCTGCTCGACCAACTGCCACTCCGCATTGTCCTGAGGTAGGTTGACGACGTCGCAATCGGGATTGCAGTTGGCGCGCAACTCGTACTGGACGTCGAGCTTCTCGATTCCCGCTGCGAAGGACATCGGCGTATCGCTGCCGACTTGGATCATCAGCTCGGGAACCGTTTGACCGCCAGGGCTGGTAAACCAGTTGATGTAATAGCGCCTTTCGTCGATCGCGTAGACACCGCTGGTC
Source organism: Candidatus Binatia bacterium (assembly GCA_028282445.1). Classification (GTDB taxonomy): domain Bacteria; phylum Desulfobacterota; class Binatia; order HRBIN30; family CADEER01; genus CADEER01. The sequence goes on from JANQHZ010000849.1 coordinate 2,728, forward strand.
GGTGGGTAACTCGCCAACAACGGCGCCTGGCTCGTGAGCTTCGTGGCAGACAACACTACCCCGACATCAAAAAACTCCCCGCTGCCGTCCGGGTGGCGGATGTATGCGCGATTGCCGGCGGCAAAACCGTCGGTCGATTCCACCGAGATGGTCGTCTCGCTCAGGGCAACTGGCTCGGTCGACGCGCTGCGGATGCACGACAGGTCATCTCGGGTCAGTCCGGTACGGGTGAGGATCTCGTCCTCGTGTGCGTTATCGATGCCCTCGAGCGAGATGAACTCGCCCGTCACGGGTAGACACGCGCCCCCCAATCGGAGGTCGCGCACCATGACATCGAGCGCAGCGCGCGCAGCCTGCGTCGTCTCGACCTCACGCCCTTTCATCACCATGTGCCCCTTACCGGCGACGTACATCCCGGAAGTCGCAGCGATGGCCAGACCCATGAGAGCCACCGAGAGCAGTAGCTCGAGCGTTGAGAAGCCCGCGCGTGACCAGTCACCCGGCCTGCGCGCTACGAGGTCGAGCGGATCGCTCATCAGAAGCGTCGAACGGAGGTGTAGATGGTCTGCACCTCGACATCACGTCGACCGCCGGGCTCAGCCCAACCGACGTTGACCGTGATCTGCTTCAGGTTGGGGGCCGGAACGTTGTTCTCCACGGTCGTGGCGACGTCGAAGGTAACCGCGCCCTTCTGCACCTGTTTCGATCCACCCGCCATATCGAGATAGCGTGCGGCGCGAACCGACTCGAGACGCTCTTCGGCGACGGCGTAGGCCACGGT
>JANQHZ010000462.1 GCA_028282445.1 Candidatus Binatia bacterium
CAGCACCAATGTGGACTGATGGGCGCCGTGAATGGTCATCGGGACGACCGGTACTCCCGTCGATAGCGCCAGCTTGACGAAGCCGACGTGACCGCCGAACTCGATTCGGTTGCGCTCCGTCCACGGTCGAAAGACCTCGAAGTCGCCGCCGGGGAACACCATGACCGCCGCATTTCGTTTCAAGGCTGCACGGGCGTTCCTCGGGTTGGCCGGGATGACGCCCAGCTTGCGAAGATGAGGGCCGAGGATGGGGTAGGTGAAGAGCAGGTCGTAAGCGAGCGAGTAGATGGGTTCCTCGGGGCCGCGTTCCCGCAACCACCGCTCCATGAAGAATGCCGAATCGGCGGTCTCCGCGCCGCCCGAGTGGTTGCCGACGATCAACATCGGTCCTGCCGCGGGCAAATTTTCCCAACCGCGCACCTCGCTTCCGAAATAGCTCGAGATCATCCGCAGTGTCGGACGCGTCGCCGCCACCACTTTCGGATCCCTCTGGAATGGGTCGGCATGTAGCTCGTCGTCGATACGTTCCTGCAGCGGACCGAGGATCGGGCTAAGCAGGTCGTCGAGAGGATCGTGTCGTTTGCTCGCCCGGGACATTAGAAGGCGACCTGGCAGCGAGCCCAAGCAAAGTGGGCGTCGAAGTCGTCCTCGGCGAAGAGGTTCTCGTCGAATCCGAGGAACGAGTAGCCTGCTTCGAGCCGCATCTTCCTGTTGAGCTGGTAGCCGGCATCGAGGTGGACTCGATGACTGACGTTATCGAGCGATCCTTCGACGTAGGCGACCGAGTAGCGGCCCTGGACGGATAGGTCCGGAGAAGCTGCCCAAGATGCCAATAGTGCCCCGGCGACGTGACGATCGCGGAACTCGATGTCGCGAAACAGGGTGAGCGTTCGATCCGTCGTCTCGCCGACGGTCGAGTCGCGATCGATGTACGCGACCGAGGCGTTGGTGGTGAATCCAGTGAGCGGTCTCGAGCTCACTTGAGCGCTGACCCGGTAGCCTTCGACCTCTGCCGATGAATCGCCCTCGATGTCGGTGCGGTCGATTTCCCGCCGGCTCCATTCGCCGCCAAGCAAGATGCTCGAGCTGGGTGCGGCGCGGATTCGAAGCTGTGCGAAGATGCGATCGAGATCGCGGTCGCGATCTCCCAGGACGATCTCGTTGACGAGCTCGTCGACCGACTGGTCGATCTGCTCGCGCAGGATCTCCATACCGAGCTCCCCGGTAACTCGACGTGCCATTCGCACCCGGCCGCCGAGCTTGACCCGATGGCGATAGATCTCTTCGTCACTGCGCTGAATCCGGTCGATCGCCGCCGGTCCGCTGACGTCGGTGAGCGAGCTCCAGTCGAGGTCGCGATCGATCATGTCGAAGGCATAACTGGCTCGCAGCCGAGTGCGCGGAAAGCCCGAGTAGCTGGCGGAGACTCGCGGCGAGTGAGACAAGCTGTCGCGTTGGGAGCGATTGGACACAAGCTGAATCGTCGAATCGAGAGCCTGGCGTCGTTGCTCGGTGCCGGATCCGGTGCGGTCCAAGTCGCGAATCGCGTAGCTCGCGCGGACGGACAGACCGGCGATCGGACGAAGGACCATGCCGGCGTGGCCGACGTGCGACCACGAATCGACCTCGATATCGTTCGAGCTTCGGCGGGGCTCGTCACCTGAGATTCCGCCGGTCTGCGACGAATCTGCGGTGGCATCGACGTACGCCATACGGTACCCGGCGTGACCTTGTACGCGCGGGTCCTGGGTGGCGGATACCGATATGCCGCCGTGGTAGACGTCGACGTCGAAACCGTCGTTGAAGTTGACCCGATCGCGGAGCGAGTCCGGGCTGTAGTTCGTCTCCTGCGTCGTAGTGTCGCTGTCCTCGCTCCGGTAGCCGGCGTCGAGGGCAAGCTCGATCGGCCCGACTGGGACGACGGCAGCCAACTCGAGGCCGTCGCTTTGGCGATCGACTCGCTGCGAGCTCGGTGCGCGGAAGGAGTAAGGACTCAGGGCCTCGACGGTCGATCCCTTGATCAGACTTCGGTCGCCGTCGAGCTCGTCGTGGACGTAGCGCAAGCTGATCCACCCACCGTCGCCGACAAACGCTTTCCCCTCGACATCGATGTCGGCCCGGTTGGTGTGAAGATCGCGGCCGAGCTCGTTGGTGAAAGGGAAGGCTTGGAGTGGGCCGAGGTTGGAGTCGTCGAAGAAGGATTGAAGAAGCGACAACTCGCCGCGTAGGTGGTACTTCCCCCAGCGTCCGCCGGCGAAGGCCAGCTCCACGGCGTCGAAGGCGTTGCCACGCTCGGCGAACAAGAGGCTGCCGCCCGCCGTCGCATAGATACCCTTGTCGCGTCGATTGTCGATGAAGAAGTCGAAGCCGCCGCCGCTCTGGAGATCGTCGTAGTCTTCTCGGTAC
>JANQHZ010000468.1 GCA_028282445.1 Candidatus Binatia bacterium
TGCAGATCATTCAGAACGCCAGCCGCGCCTTTGCACGGCTGAGTCGGATTCGCGGGGCTTCCAAGCGCACGCGAACGCGACTTGCTCGCACCTCTGCGATCATGGTCGCGGCAGCGGCGATCATCGGCCACAACGCCGCGCCCGGCCACGCCGCCCCCACCTTCGTTGCAGACTTTCGCGCCCTCACTCTTCAGCTCATACAAACGAACGGCGACGAAGGGCCGACTTTCGCCGATATCGACGGCGACGGCGACCTCGACGCTTTCATTGGGGACTTCGACGGAAACACGTTCTTCTTCGAGAACACCGGCTCATCGTCCGCTCCTGCCTTCGCCCCGTCCTCGCTCAACCCTTTTGGCCTCGTGAACATCGGTGCCCTCAGCAAGCCGACCTTCGTCGACATCGACGGCGACGGCGACCTCGATGCGTTCATCGGCAATAGCGACGGCAATACCGCCTTCTTCGAGAACACCGGCTCATCCTCCGCACCCGCCTTCGGCGCTTCCTCGCTCAACCCATTCGGTCTCGCCGATATCGGTCTCCGCGCGACGCCAAACCTGGTGGACATCGACGGAGACGGAGACCTCGATGCCTTTATCGGGATCAACGATGGGAATACCGCTTTCTTCGAGAACACCGGCTCATCCTCTGCGCCCGCCTTCGCCGCGGCGACGCTCAACCCGTTCTCGCTCTCGGACGTTGGTTCCTCTGCGGCTCCAGCGTTGGTCGACATCGACAACGACGGCGACCTCGACGCCTTTATCGGGATCAACAGCGGCAATACCGCGTTCTTCGAAAACACGGGTTCGTCCTCCGCGCCCGCATTCGACACATCAACCACCAACCCCTTCGGGATCTCCGACGTCGGCTTCAATGCCACTCCCACCCTCGCCGACATCGATGGCGACGGCGACTTCGATCTGTTTGTTGGAGACTTATCCGTTCTATCGTCGTTCTTTGAGAACACCGGCTCCTCTTCTGCGCCCTCCTTCGCTCCGCCCTTCTTCAACTCGTTCTCCCTGAGCCCGGTTGGTGCTTTTCAGAACACTCCACGCTTGGCCGACATCGACGGCGACGGCGACCTCGACGCCTTCGTTGGCAGTAACACTGGCTCAACCGTCTTCTTCGATAATACCGGCTCATCCTCCGCACCGGCCTTCGGCGCTTCCTCGCAGGATCCGTTCGGCCTCGCCGATGTCGGCTTCGATAGTGCCCCGTCGCTGACGGACATCGACGGCGACGGCGACCTCGATGCCTTCATTGGAAATGAGGCGGGCGACACCATTTTCTTTGAGAACACGGGCTCCTCGTCCTCCCCCGCATTCGACACTTCCGCCGCAAACCCCTTCGGCCTCGTGAATGTGGGTGGATATAGCGGCCCGTTCTTCGCTGACATCGACGGCGACGGCGACCTCGATGCCTTCATTGGCCAGGGCGCCGGCAACACCGTCTTCTTCGAGAATACCGGCTCATCCACCGCTCCGGCCTTCGCCTCCAGCTCGCCCAACCCCTTTGGCCTCGCCGATGTCGGCTCAAGGAGCAAGCCCGCCTTGGTCGACATCGACGGCGACAGCGACCTCGATGCCTTTATCGGGACCAGCACCGGCAATACCGTGTTCTTCGAGAACACCGGGTCCTCTACTTCTCCGGCATTTGCCCCGTCGTCCACCAACCCCTTCGGTCTCATCGATGTTCTGAGCGACAGCGCCCCCTGCCTCGCCGACATCGACGGAGACGGCGATCTCGACGCCTTTCTCGGCTTTGATTCCGGAACAGCCTTCTTCGAAAACACCGAGTTGCCACTACCTCCTGCAACCGCTACCGCTACCGCGAGCCCGACCTCGACCCCGACGGAAACGGCGACGGCCACCGCCACCAGCACCGCGACGGCGACGGCGACGGCCACCAGCACCCCGACGGCGACGGCCACGGTCACCCCCACCAGCACCCCGACGGAGACCCCGACGGAGACCTCGACGGCCACCGCTAGCAGCACCCCGACGGAGACAGCGACGGTCACTCCTACCAGCACCGCGACGCAGACGGCGACAGCCACCGCTACCAGCACCCCGATTCCACAAGGCGGCTCGTGCCAGGCCGACCCCATGGGATGCGAGACCGGCCTGTTCTGCGCCGACGACTTCTGCTGCGACACCGAGTGCGACGGGCCCAACGAGCGTTGCGACCTACCGGGGCTGGAAGGAACCTGCAGTGTGAACGAGCCGGCGCCGGCACCGGCGGCATCCTCGGGAGTACTGGGCTTCGTCGTGGCGATGCTGACCGCGTTCGGCTTCGGCGGATTGCTGCGACGGCGCCGGAACTGATCGCCAACAAGATGCGATCGTGCGGATAGTCCGTGTCAGTGGGAGATTTGACGTAACGAAACAGTATCGAACGTCGGCAGCGGCGGTCTCGCCTAGGGAATTGGGCGGGCCGGGCGGGTGGCGGCGATGGGTTCTGCGATGCCTGCGTCCTGACCGGCGGACTGACCACCGAGGATGAGATGTTCATCCTCGTGGGCTCGTACTTCATCCAACCCTGAGAGACTGCATCGGGAGGGGAGGGCGCGCGACGCGCGGTCTTCCCTCCCGCGCATCTCCGCGCCCCGTAGCGGGTGCTGGCGACGACCGACGCGGTCGTGCACCTGTTCGTCGCTCTTGACTGGCGCGAGGTTCCCTCGTTCATCGACCCCGGAGCGGCCCGCGCCGGATGGCCCCGTTGGTTGATCGGACCCCAGGCTCAGCCTAGGTCCGCATCGTCGTCGTCATCGTCATCGTCGTCGTCGTCATCATCGTCGTCGTCGCCGAGGTCGCAGGTTGTGAATGGTAACGGCACGGAGGTGTCGGCCGCTTCGCGGTCCGCACTGTGGAGCGCGAACGATGTACCGGGAAGGCAGCAGAGCGCGATCAAAACGAGAAGCGTGAGCACGAGGGTCGATGGTTTGGCGTCGAGCATGGCCGTATCTACCTCCATTCGTTCCGGAGCCGAATCCCGACGGCGCCGAGCGCTATCAGCATCAGGAGAAGCGTTGCGAGCGCGATGGCAGACAGTGCAGGCGCCGGGGCAGGGCCGAAAGCCGGTACCACCGGGCTCGTGATGCCGCTGCAATTGTCGCGGATCTCGACCTGATCGCCGGTCTCGAGCGGGCGATCGAGCTCGACGCAGAACCTTCCGTTCTCATCGGTGCCGCTGGTGCCTAGACACCCGTCTGCAACACAAACCTCGATACAGTCGTCGTCCAAATTGGGCGATGCGCTACCGCAGATCTCGGTGTCGCCGGCTTCCGGGGTCTGATCGGGCACCGGAACGGCCGGCGTGGACGTGGAAGTAGCGGTCGGAGTCGCGGTCGCAGTCAACGTGGGTGTCGGTGTAGCGGTAGGAACACAAGGGTCGCCGTTGTCCGCCTCCGCTACGAGAAAAGGCTGGAAGTCGACCGTACCGCTGCCGCCGCCGTTGTTCGCATCAATAACTTGATTGCCAGTGCCTGCCGCGTTGTTCACCGCGTGAAACGGACCTGATGGAGCTCCCCACCAGTTCTGTTCCGCGTTGACCGTAAGTGCCGTTCTCAATGTGAATCCACTGCCGGTATTGCCGGCTATGTTGTTGCTGCCGGACTGGTACGCGCCGGCGCCCAACTCGTTCATGCAGATGCCGGCGCCGACGTTGCCGAGGCTGCTGGAGTCGAGCACGGTCGCATCGCCGGCTGCGAGCTTGACGTCGATACCGTCTTGCTCGTTCTGCCGCGTGCAAACGCGGAGAATCTCCGTTGTGCCCCCAGCCTCGGTGTCGATCCCGTCTTCGCCGTTCTCGTCGGCAATGCAGTCTTCGACGAGCACGTTACGCGCCCTGGCCACCTCGACCTCCACGCAAGGAAAGCAAACGTCCTCGAATTCGCGACGGATGTCGACGCCATCTTGACCATTGCCGGTGGCATTGCAGCGTCGAACTTCGACGTCACGCGTCGCCTGGATATTGATGCCGTCCTGAGCGTTGTTCCTCGCTGCGCAATCGGTGACGACGACGTCAAGGAACTCTTCGGGGTCGCGCGAGAGGATCTGGACACCTGAGGATGCCGGGTTGTTCACCGGATGGCCGTTGTCGTCGGCCTGGCAGCCGTTCAGTTGAACCAGCTCGATCGCGCGGAGATCCATGCCGTCCCCGCGATTTCCGTCGGCACGGATGTTCGTGCCCACGATTCGATCAGCTTCGACGTCGAACCCGTCCTCATCGCTGCTGTCGGTGCTGTTGTCGTTGGCGGTCACGGAGTCGAGCGTCACCGATTTCGCCGAGAGGCGGATCCCGTCGTTGCCATTCGAGTTCGCAACGACACGTTCGATCACAATGGTTTGGTGGTCCTGGCCCTCACCACTTTCTGCCTCAATCCCGTCTCCGTCGACCGAATCGCTGGCGACTGTGTCGAGAATGGTCAGCGTATTATTGGCGCCTTCTACCTGTATGCCCTCGCCGTTTCCGGTGGCGTTGGATTGCTCGATTCGGACATCGCCCCTGCTGAAGAAGGGGTCGACGCAGTCGCCGTCACGGCAAACGGCGCCGTCCGGGCATCCGGCGTTGGAGTCACATCGGCAGACCATATTGATACAGTTGCTGGGCGAGAACGGGCAGTCGTCGCTGGTGATGCAGGGGGGTGCCGGGCCGATCGGCACACAAGGCTGATCTGGCGCTCCGCAAGGGCGTCCGCCTAGGATCCTGAGTCCGTCATCTCCATCAGGGTCCAACCTGAGGCTACCGAGGTTGGCGATGGCATCCGAACCGTCGACGTGGACGTCGTCGCCGGCGTGGATTTGGTACCCGTCGTTGCCGTTGGACTCGGAGGTCGAGCCGAAAATGTTGACCTTGCCGCGGGCGTCGACGTCGACTCCGTCGAAGAAACAGTTGCTGGCGGTGACCTGATCGATGGTGACGTCGCCGTCGACGTCGTTGAGATTGATGCAGTCGCGTCCGGGCCGGCGGCAGGGGCCGCTCGGGCAGTCTGCAGAGATCGTGCAGGTGCGTCGTCCTTGACAGATCCCGTCGAAGCTACACCGCTCGTATCCGATCGCGGTGCAGTCGATGTCCGACGCGCAGGCTGGTGCCGTCTCATCGCAAAAGCCGGGGAGCGCGCAGAGGATGTCACCACCGCCGACGCAGTCGGACGTAATTCGACAGGACTGCGCCGTGATGACGCGGCAACGGCCTTTGAGGCACTTCTCCCCAGCGCCGCAGTTTGCGTCGACGACGCAGTCGACGAACGTATTATCGATGCAGGTGCCGAAGATCGGTTCGATGTCGGGCTGTGCGGGTGCGTGAACGGTGAAACCGCGGATCGTGACGCTGCCGGGGAAGGGGCTGATCGAGTTGTCGATCGCTCTGTCTCCAGGCGGCGCGTCGATGACCGCTCCGACCGGTACGGATTCGAGAACGATGTCGCCTGGCGTAGCCATGCCGCTCAGGTCGACGGATTCGGCGTAGTTGAAACCGCCCCGCACGAAGACGGAAGCCGGCGCCGTTGCCGCGTCCACTCCTTGTTGGATGGTGGGAAAGCAGTCGAGGCCGGCGGTTCCCTGTCCCTGGCACGTAGCGTCGATCGGATCGACGAATACCGGAGAAACGGCCAGGGTGCCGACTGGGATCGTGAGTAGCCCGACGATCAAGAGGTGGAGGTATGGCGGGAGTCCCCGCTGAAGCCTACAAGCTTTGGATTCGAGCTCCATTGTATCTCCGTAGATGGACGCGGTCCTGAGTCGTGATCGCGCAACTTCCGGGGCGATTAGGTCGTCCCGATTGGTTCGGGCATCATTCCTGTTTCCGCGTACGATTGGAAGCGTGTGTGCGCGGTTATCACGGTCGGCGGCTACGTTGCATCCCGCATGGCATGGGCGTGCCGAAGCTATCGACGTTGACGTCGGACCGTAACGATAATGTCGTCGAGACCCGAGAGCTATCGCTCGCATGACTCGAACCGAGTCGCATACGTCCCGTCGCTCCAGGGACGGCGCAGGCGCAGCAGCACCTTGCCGTCTTCCGTCAGCTCCAGCGCGTCACCCATATCTCTCGCGCCAAGACGCCAAGGCGCCAAGAACGAAGGAGATCTGCCCACCCGCTTG
>JANQHZ010000469.1 GCA_028282445.1 Candidatus Binatia bacterium
TCCTGCCATGATCTCTCTCGAGCTGGATAGCCGGGCGCGATGGCGCCGATGGTTGGACAATGAGGCAACGGCTTGAGGGGCTGCTTCAGCAGGCATTGACCCGATCAAAAGAGGGGGGAGCGCTGAAGTTGGAAAGCCTCCCCCCTTTGATTTTCGAGATCCCGCGCGACGCGAAGTTCGGCGATCTCGCGGCTCCCCTGGCCCTCGGCCTTGCGCGCAGCGAGAAGAAGAAGCCGCGCGATATCGCTCAGATTCTGATCGACCACCTGGACGACCCCGAGGGATTGGTCGCCGGCGCCGAGATCGCCGGTCCCGGTTACATCAACTTCCGATTCTCGGCGGCGTTCTGGCGGCGTTGTCTGATCGACCTCGAGGGTGACGGGTGTGGGGTCGCGGACCTCGGTCGCGGCCGCAAGGTCTTGGTCGAGTTCGTCAGCGCCAATCCCACCGGCCCGCTGCACGTCGGGCACGGTCGCGGCGCCGTGCTCGGCGACGCCGTATCGCGGTTGCTTTCGACGGTCGGATACGACGTGACGCGCGAGTACTACATCAACGATGCGGGTAAGCAGATCGATACGTTGGCGGCGTCCGCCCTGGCTCGCCTGCGCCAGGCTTGGGGAGATGCGTGCGAGATCCCGGAGGACGGGTACCCCGGTGAGTATCTGATCGAGTTGATGGCGGAGCAGCGCGATGCGGCAACCGCTGAGATCGCCGCGACGCTCGATCGGGCGGCACCGACCGTTGCCGCCGACGCTCTGTCGATGTTGGAAGACCATGCAGAGCAGGCGGCGCGGACTTGTGGTCGCTTCGCGGCCGAACGGATCCTCCGCATGATCGTCGACGACATGAAAGCGCTCGCGGTCGAGATCGACGTGTTCGTGAGCGAGCGCGACTTGCGCGATCGCGGCGTCGTCGGGGATGCGCTCGCTGAGCTCGACAGCGCCGGGTTTCTCTACGAGGCGGAGGGCGCCCGCTGGTTTCGCTCGACCGACTTCGGCGACGAAAAGGATCGGGTGATCGAGCGCAGTGACGGGGCGTTGACCTACTTTGCCGCCGACATCGGGTATCATCGTGAGAAGCTGTCACGCGGCTTCGACGAGTTGATCGACGTATGGGGGGCCGATCATCACGGCTATGTCGCGCGCGTTGCCGCGTCCTTGCAGGCCCTCGGCGTGGATGCGGAGCGATTCCGCGTTCTGCTGGTGCAATTGGTGCGGCTCACCCGCGCCGGCGAGCCGGTGCGGATGGGCAAGCGCAGCGGCGAGTTCGTTACCCTGCGCGAGGTGATCGACGAAGTGGGCCCCGACGCGACCCGATTCTTTTTCCTCATGCGCAAGGGCGACAGTCAGCTCGAATTCGATCTCGATCTGGCGGTCAAGCAGTCTTCCGAGAACCCGGTCTTCTATGTTCAGTACGCCAACGCGCGCATTTGCAGCGTGTTCCGTCAGGCCGAGAAAGAGGGCGTGCCGATCCCGCGTGGCGAGAGCGCCGCGGTGCACCGGCTGGAAGCGCCGACCGAGCAGGAGCTCGTCAAGGCGCTGGCCAACTACGCCGACACCGTGCACGAGGCTGCGCGCGAGCGCGAGCCCCACCGGGTCGTCTTCTTCCTGGTCGATCTCGCCGGCGCGTTCCATCGCTTCTACAACCAGGAGCGCATGATGATCGACGACGACGAGCTGAGAGATGCTCGCCTGTATTTGGCGGCCTCGACCCAACGGGTGCTGCGTCACGGCTTGGAGCTGGTCGGCGTGCGAGCTCCGGAAACCATGTGAGCAATGGCGACGCGTCGGAAATCCGGACTCGGGGTAGGGCAGGTGCTGACGTTGACCTTCGGGTTTCTGCTCGCTTCGGTCATCATCTTCGTGTTCGGAGTGTGGGTGGGGCGTGACGTAAGCCGTCAACGCGAGCGTGAGGATCGGCCTGTGGTCGTCGTCGAGGCCGAGCCGATCGGCGCGTCGCCGACGGAGACGGTGGGGTTCGTAGACGACCCGATCGATCGGCCCGATGTGCGCCCGACGCGACCGCGCTTCATTCCGACCGCGACGGCGAGCGCGCGACCGCCCGCGACCAGAACCTCGACCCGCCCTCCGCGCAAGAGCAAACCGACCGCTCAGCCAAAGCCGACCGGTACCGCCGTGGTGAGCAAGCCCACCCCGGCGCCGAAGGCGATGTGGACCGTTCAGGCAGCTGCCACCAACGACCAAGTCCAGGCACTGGTCAGCGCGCGCCAGCTGCGCACGCAGGGCTATGAGGCGTCGACCATGCAGGAGGAGGTCGGCGGGACGACTTGGTATCGGGTGCAGGTCGGCAAGTTCAAGGACAAGCGAGAGGCGCAGAAGGTCGCGGATCGATTGCGTGCCAAGGGAATGGAAGCGGCGTTCGTGGAGCGGCTCCGCTGAGCCGGACGAGAATGAGCTTCCATCCCGATTTCGACGAGTTTCGCCGACTGGCAACCCAGGGCAATCTCGTGCCGGTGTATCGAGAGGTATTCGCCGACCTCGATACCCCGGTCTCCGCCTTTCTCAAGCTCGATGACGGTGGGGATGCCTTTCTGCTCGAGAGCGTCGAAGGGGGCGAGACATGGGGGCGCTACAGCTTTCTGGGTACGGCTCCCCGCAAGGTGCTGGTCGGCAAGGGCAGGCAGCTCGAAATCCGTAGGTTCGGTAGCGAGGCGGAACGTCTCGAGGACATCGACCCGCTGAACGCGGCGCGCGACGAGCTCGCCAGGTTGAAGGCGGTCGAGGTGCCCGGCCTGCCGCGATTTGCCGGCGGTTTGGTCGGATTTCTCGGCTACGACATCGTTCGTTCGATTGAGCGTCTTCCGGAGGATACCGAGGACGACCTGGGCCAGCCCGAGCTCTACCTCATGCTGACCGATACGATCGTCGTGTTCGACAACGTAGCGCAGTCGATGAAGGTGGTGTCTCACGCGTGTATCGACCAAGGCTCGGATCTCCGCGCCGAGTACGACGCCGCTTGCGGACGCGTCGCGGAGGTGATCGATCGCTTGTCGCAGCCGCTCGCACGCGAGCTGCCGATGTCGGCCGAGGGGCCGCCGGCGGTGGGCTCCAACTTCGAACCTTCGGAATACGAGCGTATCGTCGAGCGCGCAAAGGAATACATTCGCGCTGGAGATGTCATTCAGGTCGTGTTGGCGCAACGCTTTCAGTGCGCCCTGCGGGCGCAACCATTCGACATCTACCGTTGCCTGCGGACTCTGAATCCGTCGCCGTACATGTTTTTCCTCCGTACCGGCGACCGCGTGGTGCTGGGCGCTTCGCCCGAAGTGATGGCGCGGTTGGAAGGCAGGGAGATCTCGGTGCGGCCGATCGCCGGCACCAGGCCGCGCGGCACCAGCGAGGTTGCCGATCGTGAGCTCGAGCAGGAGCTTTGCGCCGACCCCAAGGAGATTGCCGAACACATCATGCTGGTCGACCTCGGTCGCAACGATGTCGGTCGAGTGGCGGAGGTGGGTAGCGTCGCCGTAACCGAGCGTCTGATCGTCGAGCGTTACTCGCACGTCATGCACCTGGTTTCCAACGTTCGAGGCACCCTGCGTCCCGGCCTCGACGCGTTCGATACGTTCCGGGCGACGTTTCCCGCCGGCACCCTGAGCGGGGCTCCCAAGATCCGCGCCATGGAGATCATCGAGGAGCTCGAGCCGGTACGGCGTGGGATCTACGGCGGGGCTGTCGGCTACTTCGATTTTGCCGGCAACATGGACACCTGTATCGCCATCCGCACGATGGTGATCCAGGACGGTACGATCTACGGCCAGGCCGGAGCCGGGATCGTCGCCGACTCGGATCCCGAGAAGGAGCACGCCGAGTGCGTCAACAAGGCGAGGGCATTGTTTCAGGCCGTGAAGCTCGCCGAGAGGATGCGTGATGTTGCTGGTCATCGATAACTACGATTCCTTCACCTACAACCTGGTCCAGTACCTCGGCGAGCTCGGTCAGGAAGTGGTGGTCCACCGCAACGACGCGGTCACGGTCGAGCAGGTCGAGGAGATGAAGCCCGATCGGATCGTGGTCTCACCGGGGCCCTGTACACCGCGCGAGGCGGGTGTCTCGGTCGAGGTCGTGCGCCGTTTCTCCGGGAGCGTGCCGCTGCTCGGGGTTTGTCTCGGGCACCAGTGCATCGGCAGCGCCTTCGGCGGTGAGATCGTCCGCGCCGACCGCATCATGCACGGGAAGACCTCGCCGATCGAGCACGATGGCCGGACGGTGTTCGCCGATCTGTCGAACCCCTTCGAGGCCACGCGCTATCACTCGCTGGTGATCGACCGTACAACCGTGCCAAAGTGTTTGGAGATCAGCGCCTGGACCGCCGAAGGCGAGATCATGGGGATTCGCCACAAGCAGCTCTGTGTCGAAGGAATCCAGTTTCACCCCGAGTCCATCCTTACCACCGAGGGCAAACAGCTTCTCGACAACTTCCTTTCTCTGGAGTGCCGGAGTTGAGGGCGCTCGCGCGGCGATCGCTGACCTGATCGATGGATCTGAAGGTTATCCTCGAACGCCGGCCATCACGGCGCCCACCACCTCTTCCATCTCGTCGGCGGACAGCGAGTCGCGCGACGCCAGGCGTTCGAGG
>JANQHZ010000513.1 GCA_028282445.1 Candidatus Binatia bacterium
CGCCATGCGCGGGTTGCTGCGCCACTACTGCGACCTCGAGCTCCCGGAGCCGGCGGTGTTTGGCCTCGGCGCCGGGAGCTCGAGGTCGCAGTAGTGGCGCAGCAACCCGCGCATGGCGACGCTGCCGCAGTGCTCTCCTGGGGAGCTTTGGTAGTTTTCGATGAGCGTCTTCGTAGCGTCTCTCCCGCCGAGTACGGCGATTCTAACAAAACGTCCCCGGTTACGGGAACCGCGACCGCTGCTCCACCTTCCGCCCGGCCGAAGCTTGCCGGAGGACGGTAGGCCCGTTAGCGTCAAAGGATCTGCTCCATTTGCATTCGGCGAGCGCGGCAAGCGCTGGTTGCTCGGCAATTGTAGCGACGCCAACGCAATGGTCGATCAATCCCCTCTTCCCGAAGCGCCTCGAGCGCAAGACAAGCAGCGCCGCGACAGCTGGGGCCGGCAAGTGAAGAAGGCTCTGACCCGCGCCCTCCTCGCCCTCAACTGGGCGGTCGTACCACGCCTCTACATGGCGTGGATGTGGCTCGTGTTTCGCACCAGCCGAGTCGAAGACGTCGGTCTCGACATCGAGCAGCTTCGCCCGGCCTACGGCGGCGCCGTCGGCGCGCTGTGGCACGACGAGGTGGTCACCGTCGCCTACGCCTTCCGCAAGTATCACGGCCATACGCTGGCCAGCCACGGCGACTTCGGCGAGCTGATCACGCGCATGCTGCAGATGTGCAACTTCACGGTCTTTCGCGGCGGCTCGAGCAGCGGCCGATCGAGACGGTCGACCCAGGTGCTCAACGACATGATCGAGCACATGAACGCGAACGAGAACGTCATCTACGGGATCACCGTCGACGGCTCGAAGGGCCCGCCCTACCGTATGAAGAAAGGTGCCTGCATCGTCGCGTCGCAATGCGCGAAGCCTCTTTTCATCGAGCGAACGTGGTTCCGCTCGTACGCGCGGCTGGCCAATTGGGACCGGACTTTGGTGCCTATGCCCTTCAACCGCATCGTCCACGCCTTCGCGGGTCCGTACTTGCCGCCACCACCCGATAGTCCGGACGAGGATATCGAGGCGTTTCGCCGGCACGTCGAGAACGAGCTGCTCGAGCTCACCTTTCACGTACGCGGCTTGCTCGAGGAAAGTCCCCGGCCCGACCGCTTGCAGAACTACCCAGAGGGATGGCAACCGAGTTGGGGCGACTCGCCAGAGCTCGTCCGCGACTTTGCCCCACTCCCGAGTAGGTCCCCTCAAAAGGGGCAGACTGGCTAATCCCAATATCAGGCCGATCTCACGACCGTGCTAATTTTACCCTGGTAAAAACTATTTCACCCAGGCATAAATGCGGTCATGGACGACTTCAACGAAGATACCCAGAGATCGTACGCGGCCTACGACGGTACCTCCCGGGTTGCCGGCGGCAGCCTCGCCGAGGTAGCCGCTGCGCTACGCCGTCGCCTCGACGGCGGGAATCCGGCACTCGTACTGATTTTCGACGAAAGCGACGGCCGCCAACTGGACGTCGACCTGACCGGCACGCCGGAGGAACTGGCGCAGCGCTACGCCACGCCCGTGTCGCGGGCGGAGCCGGCGCGCGGGCGTGGCCGGCCGAAGCTGGGTGTCGTCGGCCGCGAGGTTACCCTCCTGCCGCGTCACTGGGAGTGGCTGCAGAGCCAGCGCGGCGGCCCCTCCGCCACCTTGCGGCGGCTGGTCGACGAAGCACGCTCGACGAACCGAGGAAAGGATCGCGTCCGCCACGCCCAGGACGCCATCCATCGCTTCATCTCGGCGACCGCCGGCGACCTGCCCGGCTTCGAAGAGGCAACCCGCGCCTTGTATCGCGGCGACGGAGACCGCTTCGCACGGGAGATCGCCGGATGGCCCGGTGACGTTCGCAATCAAATCGCGCGCTGGCGCACGACTGCATTCGCCGCGCTCGAGCGCGAATGATCCGTACGCTGTAAGGACCTCTGAAACCGCAGATGAGCGCAGATCAAGGCTGATCGCCTCGAGCCGTCAGCACTTGCGTCTACAGGCGTTCATCTGCGGTTCCATTCACCGCGCCCTCGTCGTTGGCGAAGAAGAGACTGTACAGCGCCGGCAGCACCACCAGGGTCAACAGTGTGCTCGAGACGAGGCCGCCGATGACGACGGTCGCGAGCGGACGTTGCACCTCGGCGCCGGTACCGGTCGCGATCGCCATCGGCACGAAACCGAGCGAAGCCACCAGCGCGGTCATCAAGACCGGACGCAACCGCGTCACCGCGCCGTCGACGATCGCGTCGTCGACTGACCTGCCGCGGTCGCGCAGCTCGTTGATGAAGGTCACCATCACCAGCCCGTTGAGAACGGCCACGCCGGAGAGCGCAATGAATCCGACCGCAGCCGACATCGAAAAGGGCATCGAGCGAAGCCACAACGTAAGAATCCCGCCGCTGAGCGCCAGCGGTACGGCCGTGAAAACCAAAGCGGCCGGTTTGATCGAACCAAAGGTTCCGTACAGCAGCGAGAGCACGATCAGGAAACAAATCGGCACGACGATCGACAGCCTCCGCTTGGCGCTGGCCAGGTTTTCGAACTCGCCGCCCCAGCTGAGCCAGCTACCCGGTGGCAGGTCGACCGACTTGGAAACCCGGCGCCGCGCCTCGTCGACAAACGATCCAATATCGCGCCCCCGCACATTGGACTGCACCACGATACGGCGCTTGCTGTTCTCCCTGCTGATCTGATTCGGCCCCTCGGTCAGCACCAACTTCGCTACTGCCGACAACGGCAGGTAACGCACCGGCGCGCGTTTGAGGTCGTCGCCGCCGAGCACCATTTCGACCGCAGGCCGGTCCTCATGCGAGAGCGGGATCGGTAGGTTCTCGAGACCCGACAAGTTGCCGCGAAACGACTCCGGCAAACGCACGACGACGTCGAACCTGCGATCCCCCTGAAAGATCTGGCCGGCGGCTCGACCGCCAACCGCGATCGCAACCACCTCGTGCACGTCGGCGACATCGAGGCCGTAGCGGGCGATCGCCGACCGGTCGACTTCGATACTGAGCACCGGAGCGCCGGTCACTTGCTCGACCCGGGTGTCGGCAGCGCCGGGGATATCCCTCAATACGGCGGCGATCTGGTTCGCCGTCGGCAGGATCGTGTCGAACTCGTCGCCGAAGATCTTGACCGCGAGATCGGCGCGAACCCCGGCGAGCAGCTCGTTGAACAGCATCTGGATCGGTTGGGTAAACTCGTATGCATTGCCCGGAACGCCGGCCACCAGCTCTTCGATCCGCTCGCTCAGCTCCGCCTTGGTCTCGCTCGGGTCGGGCCACTCCTCGCGTGGCTTCAAGATCAAGAAGGTATCGGAGATGTACGGTGGCATCGGATCGTTGGCGACCTCGCCGGTCCCGGTTCGAGAGAAGACGGACGCGATCTCCGGCAACGCGCGGAGCTCTCGCTCGAGAGTCCGCTGCATCTGAGTCGCCTGCTCAACGCCGGTGCTGGGAATACGGATCGCGTGTACCAGCAGATCGAGCTCGTTGAGTGTCGGCGCGAACTCCTGACCGAGCGTGCGGAAGATCCCGAGCGAACCGCCCAACAAGAGTGCCGCCACAACCACCACGGCCAGGCGACGACGCAACACCCAGCGCAACATCGGTTCGTAGATGCGCTTCGCCCACGAAATGGCGACGTTCTCCTTCTCTCGAACCTCCCCCGTCACCAGCAACGCTACCATCGCCGGCACAAAGGTCAGGGAAAGGATGAAGGCCGCGGAGAGCGCAAAGATGACCGTCCGCGCCATCGGGGTAAACATCTTTCCCTCGACGCCGGACAGAGTCAGAATTGGGATGTAGACAGTGATAATGATCGCCTCACCGAAGGCGGTGGCAGTGCGCACCTGCTTACTGGCGCGGAATACGGTTTCGATCCGTTCCGAAAGGGTCAGGACGCGACCCAGCTCGGCTTGACGCTCGGCGAGGCGGCGCAGGCAGTTCTCCACGATGATGAGGGAGCCGTCGACGATCAGCCCGAAGTCGATCGCGCCTAGACTCATGAGGTTTCCGCTCGTTCCGGTGCGCGCCATTCCGATCGAGGCGATCAACATCGACAATGGAATCGCCATCGCCGTAATCAGTGCAGCACGGATGTTGCCGAGCATCAGAAACAGCACGACAACCACCAGCACCGCTCCCTCGCCCAGGTTGTTGCGAACCGTTCGAATCGTCGCATCGACCAGCTTCGAGCGGTCGAGCACTGTTTTGGCGACGATGTCGGGTGGCAAGCTCGACTGGATCTCGGCGATGCGGGCATCGACCGCTCGAGCGACTAGACGGCTATTGGCGCCGAGCAACATCAGCGCCGTCCCCAGTACGACCTCTTCGCCGTCTTCCGACGCACTGCCGCCCCGCAGCTCAGGCCCGATCGCCACGGTCGCGAGGTCTGCCACCCGGATCGGAGTACCGTCGCGTTCGGCGACGACGACCGCCGACAACTCCTCGGCGCGAGACAAACGTCCCTCGGCGCGCACCACGTACGCCTCTCCGTTGTGCTCGACAAAACCGGCCCCGGTACTGAGATTGTTGCGCTCGAGTGCCACCACGATGTCGTGAAAGCTGATACCGAGCGAAGACAACGTGCGCGGATCCGGCTGCACCTGGTACTGCTTGACATAGCCACCGACGGCATCGACTCCAGCGACCCCCGGGACCATCTTCATCTGCGGCCGAATGATCCAGTCCTGCACGCTCCGCAGGTAGGCAGCGAGCTCGACCTCACTGCGCAGGATCTCCGCGTCGGCAGTGAGGTACGATCCGTCCGATTGCCACCCCGGCTCGCCGTCGCGCACCTCCGCGCCGCGGCCCCACGGATGTCGGTACTCGACGGTCCACATGTAGATCTCGCTGAGTCCCGATGCGATCGGGCCCATCGATGTCGCCACGCCCGGGGGCAGTGAGCCCTCCGCCGCGTTCAACCGCTCGCCGACCTGCTGGCGGGCGAAATACACGTCGATGTCGTCTGCGAAGACCGCCGTGATCTGTGCGAAGCCGGTTCGTGAGATCGAGCGCGTGTAGTCGAGACCGGGAATCCCGGACAACGCCGTCTCCAGGGCGAAAGTCACCTGCTTCTCGACCTCGACCGGAGACAGCGACGGAGCGAGCGCATTGATGCGAACCTGTCGGTTGGTGATGTCCGGCACCGCATCGATCGGCAGGGTCGACAGGGTATAGGCGCCGTACGCCGCCAGGGCTCCGACGACCAGGACGACAAGGCCGCGTCGCTCGATCGAGAATCGAAGGATGGACTCCAACATGGGGTCAGTGAGCGTGCCCGCCTTCGCCTTTGGCGAGATCGGCTTTGACCAGGAACGACCCTTGCGCGGCGTAACGCTCGCCCGCGCTCACCCCGGAGGAGATGGCGGCGGTGCGGCGGCCGATATCGCCGACGACGACGGGACGCGGGACAAAGGTTTCGCCCTCGACCACAAATACGACCTGCCTCCCCTCGAAAGTATGAAGGGCGCTGCGCGACACGATCACCTCGGCCGGCGAGGGTACGGCCACGTGCGCCATCACGAACATCCCCGGACGCCAGCGTCCGTCGGAGTTTTCCAACACGACGCGCGCAGACGCCGTCCTCGTAGCTTGGTCGACCACCGGAGCCAGGTAGGAAATCTCCCCCTGCGCGCGCACCGCGCCGTCGCTGGTCTCAATCGACACTTCCTGACCGATCGATACCAGCGGCAACGCCTTCTGATAGACACCGACCTGAACCCACACACTCGAAAGATCGGCGATCACGAATGCATCGTGCGAGGGCGAGACCGATTCACCTGGAGCGACATGTTTGTCAATGACGACACCATCGAAGCCGGCTCTCAGCGTGTACACCGAGAGATTGTCGCTCTCGATGCGCGCGAGGGCTTCGCCTTTACGAACCTCGTCACCAACCACCTTGTACACTTGGCTCACCAAACCCGAGAAGCGCGGGGCGAGGTGCGCGATGCGATCGGCGTTCGGACGGACCTCCCCCGGCAACTCAACCTCTACATCGACGTTCCCGCTTCGGGCCGTTTCCAGCACAACGCCGTATCGCTCGAAGTCCGCGATCGAGAACACACCGTGCTCGTCGTGGTCGTCGTGGTGCTCTTGCTCGCCGTCTCCGACTCGATGAGGTCGGGCATCTTTCGACCGCTCCTGAGCACGGTCGACGTGCTGCTCGTCGGAAGCCACAGCAGCGGCGCTCAGTAGGCCTGCCGCGATCGGTAGCGCCAGGAGCCTAGCGATCCTCATCGGAACCTTCCTCCGCGTCGAGCGGCGCTCCCATCAGGCGTTCGATGTCGGCACGAGCCAGGTGATAGCTGGCAAGGGCATCGATCTCGCGCGAGCGCAGGTCGAACACCATTCGCTGCGCCGCGATGACGTCCAGATAGTCGAAGGTACCACGACGATATCCCTCGCTGGTTCCCTCGAAGGCCAGGAGCGCGGCCGGAATCGCCTCAGCGCGAAGTCTGCGCGCCTGCTCCAGGGCAGCCAGCAACTCATGATAGCGCCGCGCCAGCATCGATCGTACGGAGAGCTCGGCCGACGCCTTGTCCGCCTTGGCCTTCTGCACCTCACGGGTTGCCGCCAGCACGGCCCCCTGGTTGCGGTCGAATACCGGCAGAGGGATAGAAAATCCCGCTACCAGTGCCGCGTCGTCGTTGTCGTTGAAGTGCCGACCGGCAACGCGAACCGTCGGATTCGGTATCCAACTCACATTGGCCAGCGACAGGACTGCCTCGCGCTCGGAGAGTTCCGTCGCCCAGCGCGCCAGATCCGGATTGGACTCGGTGCGGTCGATCAGTTGCTGGAGCGGCGGCGGATCGGTCAAGTCTTGCCGCAAATCGCCTCGGACGGATGAAAACTCGGGCGTCGAGCTACCCCAGGTTGCCGAAAGCGCGACTCTGCTCGCAGCGACGACGCGCCTGGCCTGCGCTGCATCCAGCACGACCGAGAGCTTCAAGACTTCGGCACGTGTCTTCAAGACCGGCGGCGCCGCACCTGCGCGAACCTGCGCCGCAACCAGATCGATCGCCGCGGTCACGACTTGCTCGAAATCCTCCAATAGCCGGAGACGCAACTGTGCGGCCAACAACGCGACGAACGCCTTGGTCGACTGAGTCAGCACATCGACTCGCGCCACTTCGTAGTCCCACCGACCGAGCTCGCTTCGCAAGCCGGCGACTTTGCGGCCGAGCAATCGCCGGTCAGTGAGTAACACCAGCTGAGAGAGATGTACCGTGGTTTCGCTCTGGTCGACCCCCTCGCGCAGACCACTGCCGAGAATGTTCTCGATCTCGAAATCGAAGCTTGGGTTTGGCAGCAAGCCGGCTTGCAGAGCCCTCGCCTCGCGAACCCTCGCCTCCCAAGCGCTCGCCCCGAGGTTGGGGTTGCGCAGCAGCGCCGCGGCCAGCACCCTCCGCAAGCCGATCTCGCCATGGAGATCGGGGCTGCGAGCGGCATCGTGCGGCTGTGCGTCACCGACGATGGGACCGTCGAAGTGAGCGCCGAGCGGGGTGCGCGGTAGATCCGCATCGCCGAAACAAGGTGGCCCGGCGCACAGTGCAACTCCCAACAGCAGCAACAATCTTCGATAGCGTTTCGCTTCCATTCCGCTCCTCACTACTCCCAGGCGCATGCAGCCCCAGAGGTGTGCACGCCGTGCACGCGGCCGGAACGCCGCAATCGTGGCCCCGTCGCCCTGCAATTGGAACCCACGCGACACTGCATCGCCCAACCGGATTGGGCAACCAGCGCGTCGCAGGAATATCGGGGCGCAGAGTTCCCAGGATCAAGAAATCAAGGCGATCGATCGACGCTGGCCAAGCTCAGCCCAACGCTATCCAAGTTCACGACAGCGCCGCCTGGGAGCCGACGAGCTATTCGACCGGCTTGCGGTGGCAGACCGCCTGAATCTTGTTGCCCTCGGGATCTCGCACGTAGGCTCCGTAGTAGTTCGGGTGGTAGTACGCTCGGACGCCCGGCTTGCCTTCACACGAGCCGCCCAGCTCGAGAGCCTTGGCGTGGAACGCGTCGACTTGCTCTCGGTTCTCGGCGAGGTAGGCGACATGACCGCCGTTGCCCGGCACCGGCGGATTGCCGTCAAAGGGCTTGAGCACGAAGGTCTTCGGGCCGGTGGCCGTACCGTATGCGACGACGCCGTCCATCTGAAAGAACTGTCCGATACCAAGCGTAGCCAGCACGGCGTCATAAAACTCCGCTGCCTTGTTCGGATCTCGAGAACCAATCGTAACGTGGCTGAACATTGTCACCCTCCCAATCCGCCCGAGTATTGCGGAATCGAGCGGCAGCGGTCCAGCCTGCTACCCATTCCTCGTCGACCGCCCAGCAGTGCCTGCGAATGCCTGCCCCGCACCAACGCTGTCGGCCGTCGTCAGCCCTCGTTGATTCAGGGGACGAGTATCGCTTCGACGGCAGCCCCAGTGCTGGGGCCGTACTGGGCGGAACCCGTTTGCGATCAGATTGGAGCACAGCCTTACGGCCGGTTCGGGGAGACGTCGAACAGCGAATACCGGTCGTCCTCATATACCAGCCGCAAGGAACTCGAATCCTGCCGCTTGACCTCTTCCCACTGAGCGCGCTGGGATTCCGTTATCAGCTGTCGGTCGACCAACACCTGCGTAAGTGAGGTCGAACGTTGCAGCTGTGCGACCGCTTCACGGTTGGGAAACGCTGCGGCGAGTTTCACCCGAGCTGGATAGTCTCGCGGCCAATACCCACTGTAGCCGTTGATCAGAGGCCGGTTGTGGAAGACCGAACGGTACATCGCTCGAGAGCCGACGCTTGCATGCAGTAGATCGATCGGTAAAGCGCATGGAAGCTCCAAGAGCGGGCCCTCGGCTTCCCCGAGGTGAGCCATGAGTGGCTCAGTCGCTGACGGCATCTCCATCATCGGGTACTTGCGATTGATTGCCCTGATCCGAGGCAAGCCGAAGGGATTGACCCCCAAGGCCCTCTCGGTCGCCATGGCTGATAGGACGATCGCAGCCATGAGACCGGCGACCATCTGCCGGCTCCGCCCTTCGCCAAGGGTGCGGATGCAAACCGAAAAGGACAGTCCGGCCAGCAGGCACAGACCGAACAGCCCGGCTACACCGAGCCTGATCGGAGCGCGCACGACGCGGATGGCCGGCAGCCAGTCCGCCAGCAGCGTTTGCGGGAGTGGGGCAGGAGTCTCAGTCGAGAACAGGAGAATACCGGCCGGCATCGAGATCATCGTCCCGACAATCGCCCAATATGCCGCATGTCGCCAAGCGCCACCGTTGTGGTTGGGATCGCGTGACTGCGCGATTCGGAGGAGCCCGCCCAGAAGAATCAAAGCCGTAGTCGTGAACGTGATCGCAACTGGAGACATGGAGCCAAAGAAATGCCACGTGTCCCTGCCCAAGGTGTTGCCCGCCACGGTCCACAGCGTCTGCTCGCGTAAGAGGGGTTCGTTGGCGCGAACGACCAAATACCCGAGATAGGGAACGGCAACGATTGCCGAAGCTGCAGTGAGGGTAACGAGGAGCCCGATCGATGCACGTCGCGTCGATCGGCGAGCAAATCGAATGAGCGCGACACCAAAGAGGGGAAGCAGCACCGCAATCGCGATATACGAGCTCACCAAGCCTTGAGCGACCACCACCCCCCCCAGAAGGAACAAACGCCGCCGCGTCGGATGGGGTTGAGCTGCGAGCGCGATCGCGATCGGCAAGAAACAGAGCACCGCATAATTCGATGCACAGGGAGGCCACTCCCAGAGCACCCAACGACTCGAGAGATAAGTTCCCCCGGCGATCAAGCCCGAGAGCGCTGACGAGGTCCAATGGAAGACAATGAGGTGCAGGATCCAGGCAGTCGCCGCGGTTGCGACTAGAAAAGTCATGTTTGCGGCGAGAGCCGGGTTCTGAGTGACAAGGAACACCGGCGCGAAGAAGGGCAACGCACCGAAGCCGGCCTCGCCGTAGAACAGCCCGTTGCGGGTGGGGTGGAACACGGGCGGGTGCGGGAGATCGCTTGGCTCGGTGACGAGCTTCTTGCTCTGATACGCAAGTGACCACGAAATCAGAGGCGCGTCCTGAATACACGCAATCTGCACCTTCGGAAGATGTGTCGCCGACTTCATCGCGAGCGGCCACGTGATCCACACGAGGGCGATCAGATAGGCCGCAAGCCAAGTCAAACGATAGGGCATTCGGATGGCCGGACCTATTCCGCATTCGATTACGTAAAGCAAGGCGGACGGGTTGGCCGTCAGTGTTGGACAAGTCCATGGCGCTGCAATTGGCAGGCTCGCGATTCTTGGCCCAATGACGCCCGCTCAAATTGGTCGGGAGCGGCGCCAAGATCCAGGCTCTGCTGGGGCGCTTTCTCCCGGATCGGGTGTGTGACGCGCTGGTCCTGCGCGTCTTAGAGTATCGCCGCAGCGCTTAGCGGGCCGCGAGCGAGTCAGGCTGGCGCGATGACTCAATCGTCGTCGTCATCATCGTCATCGTCATCATCGTCATCGTCGTCATCGTCGTCGTCATCATCGTCGTCGCCGTCGAAATCGGCGAGCATGAGGGTGTCGGGAACCGCCTGGCGAGCTTCGGTGTCGAAGCTGGCGACCTTCGCTCCGACGGTTCCCAACAACCCGATAACGACCGAGATCAGGAGGATCAGGGTGATCAAGAGTCCGTGTCGCACCATCTGCTTCATCGTCGGTTCCCTCATAGCCAAGGACGCTTAGTCGACGGGCTGCGAGCCCCTGCGGCGGAGGAAAGCCTTACCGAGGGCCAGCAGCACCAGGGCGGCTGTCACCAGCCACTTTCCAGTGAGTGCCGGTGCCTGCGCCGTGATCTTGCACGGCGTCATGTTATTGGCCGTGCCACGGCGAAACGGCGCGAAGTTGATCGTGCCGGAGCCGCCACCACTGAACTGGTCGACGACCGTATCGCCGGTACCGGTCGGATTATTGGTGTGCGTTGGCCCCGTGCTCGCGCCCCAGTAGTTTGCCTCGGCGGCGAGGGTCGCGCCCGACGTAATGAGAAGCCCGTCGCGATTACCGGAGATGTTGTTGCCGGTTGCCGATGCGCTGACGCCGCCCTCCAAGCAGACCCCAGCCGCCTGGTTGGCGTTGATGTCCGACGATTCGATGGTCAGCGATGGTACGTTACTTTCGATCACGGCGCCGTTGCCACCGTTGCGTTGCAAGCAGCAGCGCCGAATCTCGAGGTCGCCGTCGAGGCCCTGGACGTCGATGCCATCGTCGCCGTTGCCGCTGACCACGCACCCGTCGATCGAGGCGTTGCCGGTCGATGCCGTATGCATGCCGTCGTCGACGTTGTTGCTGCTCACCACGTCTCTCATCGTGATCGAAGCCGATCGGTCGATATCAATACCGTCGTCGCTGAAGCCCTCGGTACCGTTGCCAATCGCCCGCACCGAGGTCAGAACGACTGCGCCGTTGACGACGATGTCGAAACCGTCGTCGGCGTTGCGGGTCGCGATCGAGTCCTCGATGGTCACATCGTCGATCGAGCTGCCGCCGCCGATGTCAAAGCCATCGCCGACGCTTTGGGGACCGCCGTTGTTGAGATCGAGCGTGCCGTTACCGATGGAGCGACAATTCTCGAAGGTCACGCTGGTTCCGGTCGCCCCGTTCTCCGCCTTTACATAAAATCCATCGCCTGCGTTGCCCTCGGACAGGCTGTCGCGGACGATCAC
Organism: Candidatus Binatia bacterium; assembly: GCA_028282445.1. Classification (GTDB taxonomy): domain Bacteria; phylum Desulfobacterota; class Binatia; order HRBIN30; family CADEER01; genus CADEER01. Next base: position 11,725 of record JANQHZ010000513.1, read on the forward strand.
CGCGCCGTTGGGCTTGAGAGCGAAGCCGTCGTTGTCGCCGGGCACGCCGGTCGGGTCGCCGTTGGCGATCGCCTGGCAGTTGCGCATCGTGATGGCTCCGTTGCCGTCCGGCACGATGACGATGTTGAAACCGTCGTCCCGGTTGCCTCTGGCGATCGAATCCTCGACCGTCACCGGGCCGTTGGCGCGGGTATTGTATCCGTGTTGACCACTGTCCACTTCGTCGATGGGGCCTTGGCGCTCAGCCCGGCAGCGACGGATCACGATCGGTGTGGTGGTGTCGGACTGCGTCGACCATAACGAGAAACCGTCTTGCATGTTCCCCACGGCCGAGCAGTCCTCGGCGGTGAGGGACAGCAGTCCTCCGCTGTCGGCGATGCCGGCCTTGAATCCGTCCTTGCCGTTGCTGTCAGCCGACGAGCGGCGAACCACGACGTGGCCGAAACGATTACCGGCGCCGGCGGCCTTGATGCCGTCGAGGCCGTTCCGATGTGCATGGCAGTTCTCGATCGTGACGTCGACGTCGTGGGCGATGTCGTTCGAGGAGTTGACCTTGATGCCGTTCAGCCCCACGCTGTCGTGCGCGTGGGAGTCTCGGATGACGACCGGCCCGAGCGCCCAGATGCCGATCCCGTCCTGGTTGTTGCCGTCACCACCGCAACGGGTCATCTCGACCTCGATCACCCCCATGGTGCGGTCGCCAGCCGCACCGATGCGAAAGCCGTCGCCGTCCAAATTGCCGTCCGCGTCGCAATCGCTCAACAGGACGTCGACGTCAGAGACAAGGACTCTATCGCCCCGACCCGGATCGCCCTCGACGACGCCGTAGATTTGGATGCCGTCGCCGCCGTTGCGGTTGGCCGACGACCGGCTCATCTCGGCAGTCGTCGTCGCCTGGATGTCGAAGCCGTCGTCGGTATCGCCGTCGCCGTTCTCGTCGGCGTGCGAGTCCTCGACCAGCACCGGCCCCAGGCTGACGATCTCGCATCCGTCGTTGCCGTTCATGTCGAATCGCGAACGCCGCACGGTGACCATCGTGGTCGCCGTCAGGTCGGCACCGTCGAAAAGAGAGCCGTTGGCCACGCAATCGTTGATCTCGATCGCCCCGATGACGTTCAGGTCGACGCCGTCGGCGTCGGCCGACGTCCAGTCGAGACCATTCAATACGATGTCTCCCGGGAACGGGGACGTCGAGTGCATGAACGCCTCGCCGATGGCGGGCTCGACCGCGGCGGTGCCCGCGCTCGGGACCCCCGCGGCATTGACCGTCGAGATCGTGATGTCGCCCGGGCTGGATGCGTTCATCATGCTGAGGTCGACGCTCTCGGCATACGGCGTACCGTCGTCGGGAAAGACGAAAACCTCGGCCGGCGGCGGCCCAGCGGCATCGACCGCGGCTTGGATCGTCGCGAAGCAGGGCATCAGTCCGGCGCAGTCGCGGCCCAGGTTCTTGTCGACGTACACCGGCGTTACTGCGCCGGCCGGAACAACGAAGCAAGCCACAACGACTAGGGCGACAGCAACTCGCAACATCCCATCCTCCCGGTGCCCTTGATCTCGCCTAGCGCCACCTCCGCTCCGGGCTCAGCGAGCAACCGAACGCGCAGCAGCGCCGT
>JANQHZ010000528.1 GCA_028282445.1 Candidatus Binatia bacterium
GGCCCTGTGTCGGTCGCAAAGGAGCGAGACTATGGCAGATTTTCTATCCGCGTATTCGATTCAGAACTGGCTGGAGTCGTGTCCCCAGTCCTACCTCGAGGGTACGGAGTACGGCCATCAGCCGGGGGAAAAGGAGCCCGAGGATCTGATGAGCAATCCGGTACTGCGCGAAGATGCGATCCGTTCCACGGTCCAGTTGGTCGTCGGTGAGAAATGCGCCCTGGCGGCTTCGTCCGGCTTGATCAACTCCGCGCCCGACGAGGGGAGCAAGTGTTTCCTGGCGACGCAGACGCTCGACGAGGCACGTCATATCGAGGTGTTTACGCACCGGCTTTTCGACCTCGGCGTCGCGAAAAAAGACCTCGACGCCACGATCGACCAGTACGCCAACCCGAACTTGGTGAAGTTCGCCGAGGTGTTGCTCGAGAAGGTCGACAAGAAAGACTTCGTGGCCGGGGTCGTCGGGCAGAACATCGTGCTTGAAGGGATGGCGTTCAGCGTCTTCGAGATGCTCAAGGCGGTATCGGACGAGATGAATCCGAAATTCGCTCGCACGCTGTCGGGAACCATTGCCGACGAGAGACGGCATGTCGGATTCGGCGAGAACCGCATCGGCTCGCTGATCAAGCAACACCCGGAGCGCAAGGCGGAAATCGAACAGATGCAGAAGGATATGTCGTACCACATGCTCGCGACCTTCGCCGATGCGTTTCGCAACAACCCGGCGCGCGAGGAGATCGAGAACGTCAAGGCGGGCATGCGCGAGTCCGGCGTCGGGGCCGAGTATCACGGCGTCAATCTCTCGGAGCTTTCGCCGGACGAGATGGAAGGCGTCCTCGCCGACACCGTGCTCAAGGAGTTCAAGGTTCGTCTGGGGAGAATCGGGCTCGAATACCAGAGCCCGGCTCAACCGTAGTCGACGGGTTTGCGATGGCCGCGCAAGACGACGTCCACGATCTCAGCAGCGACCAGTTTCACGAGCAGGTTCACTCGTTCGAATTCTGGTTTCAGTCTGTCGAGGGGTACCTGTCCGGGCTCGAGTACGGGCATACCGAGGGGCTCGCGGAGGACCCGATGGAGGACGCCGATCGCGAGCGGCTGGTCTCGGTCTTGTGCAACTACTGCGTCGGCGAAACGGCTGCGCTCGAGGGCGCCAGCGGTCTGATCGCGATCGCCCCCAACCGTCACGCCAAGATCTTCCTGTCGACGCAGGTGGCGGACGAGGGGCGTCACCTGGAGGTACTGCTGCATCGGATGCGGGATCTCGGCGTCGCCGACCCGGAGGCCGAGATCGAGAAGCGGGCTTGTGCGAGTATGGCGGTGTTCAAGCAACGACTTCTCGACCTGGTGGCGAGCAAGGACTGGGAGGCTGCGATCCTCGCCCAGAACGTGATCTTGGAAGCGCTCGAGTTCGCCGTCTTCCGCCGCCACGCACAGACGGCGGACTCGGTCACGCGCGAAATCCTCAACGGCATCGTAAAGGACGAACGCCGTCACATCGGCTTTGGAGAGAACGAGCTCGGGAGGCGACTGCAGAACACGCCCCAGTTGGCGGCGCGCTTGCGGGACGTGAAGAGCGAGCTCGACCACTTGGTACTCGATGCGCTCGAAGAGACGTCGAGCGCGATCGGCATCGATTTCGACGAGCAGCAGACGCTCGGCCGGATGTATCTCGAGTCGGTGCTTCGCCTCGGGCTCGAGCGATGAACGACCCGCTCGATGCCGTCGTCGAGGAGGTCGAGAGCGAGCGTGAACCGCGTCGCCGCTTCGAGCTCGCCGACGATACCGGTTTCGACGAGGTGCCCAAGAAGTACCGGAAGTTCTACCGCAAGTGGCGTGGCGCCGGTGACTCACTGGCGCCCAACGAAGTCGTCTGTCCCGTTTGCAAAGTAGTGATCCGGTCGACCCGCGAGCTGCGACCGGGAGACCGGGTGTACTGCATGCCCTGCATGTCACGCTTGGTCGTCGTTCGGGCCGACGAGGGCACCCTCGAAGCCACCGTGGCGTACTGAAGCGCCGGACGCAGATGCCGGCCGTCCCTCTGGAAGGGGCTGTCGGTCTTCGTGTCGCGGAATTCGCGATCGAGGCTGAGCCTCAGCCTCAGCCTCAACGGGGGTCTCGCTATGGTCCGGATTTGACACGCCCTTGAAGGGGACAGGTCGAGCCTCTGTGTTTATCCGCGTTCATCTGTGGCTATAATTCCCGCCTGAAGAGGTCGGAACCTTGCGCGTTTATCTCGATCACCACGCTACGACCCCGGTCGATCCAGTCGTTCTCGAAGCAATGCTGCCCTACTTTGGCGA
>JANQHZ010000530.1 GCA_028282445.1 Candidatus Binatia bacterium
ACTTTCGCGACGAGCGTTCGTTGGCAGGATCTCGAAGGGGGCTGCGGGAACCGCGCTAGCTCTGTCGATCACCGCGAAGGGATCTTCGGCCGTTATCAGCAAGTCGGCCATCGTCGATGATTCGCTACCAGCCGACAACGGCGACATTCCGACGACCGGAATGTCCGAGGCCGAGATGATCGCCGCCGAGGCCCATGAGCTCGGCTCGAGCAAGCTCACGTCGTCCGCACCCGCTCCGTGGAACTTGCTTAGCCCGCTGAAAGCGGGCGCGGCAGTCACACAAGACTGGCGTCTGTCCGGTCTCGAAGGCGCCATTGGCGGCGCCTGTATAGCAACTCTCCAGAACGCCAACGGGCGCACCCAGCGCTTGCACATCTGTCGCAACGACGGCAGCCCGCGTGGGCTCGTCTACACGAATCGATTCGACCTGGTCGCGATGAACGGAGGACGCGGCGATCTACCGACCGAAGAGAGCTTCGGACAGGCGGTCGCCGAGATCGCGCACGTCATCGCCGGTAACGAAGCCGCGCACGCCGAGCTGGCGCGCACCCTACTGCCGCAGAGCGAGCGCGAGACGCAGCTCGCCGACACAGCAAGCCTGCGCTAATCGCGCGACCGTGAGAGAGGAACCATGAGCGACCAAAAGAAGAAGAACGGACTTCCCGAGCTGAAGAAAAAGCCCCTCGACTTTCTGAGTCCGGACGAAGCGCGCCAGGCAGTGAAGCCGGTCGAAGCGCTCGACGCATCGGAAGCGGCACAGGCCCTGCGCAGCGAACCGAACAGCGAGAAGATGCTGCTCGCGCAACACATGTCGCACGCTTCGCACGGTTCGCACGGATCCCATGGTTCGCATGGCTCGCACGGCAGCCACGGCTCGCACGGTTCGCACGGATCTCATGGTTCGCACGGTTCCCATGGCTCGCACGGTTCGCACGGCAGTCATGGTTCGCACGGATCCTGGTAGGGGAGCGCGATGAGAATCACGCAACAGCAAAGGACCCGAAGCATGGTCGCTGCCGCGGTCGCCGCCCTGCTGGGCTTGGCGACCAGTGCACCCGCCTTGGTGATCACCGGCGGACCGGTCTACAACTTGCCCGGCGGCGGCAGCTGCTCGGTGTCCGGCACCCCGGTCACCGGTTCGGGCGCGACGGTCACCTGCACCGGCGTCAACCTCGATGCACATACCAACGTGTACTTCGGGATCAGGAACGATCCCAACCGCAACGGAAATGCAATGGACGGCAGCCTCAACTCCGCCGCCGAGACCATTCAATTCCTCAGTACGACCGCATCATCGATCACCTACGACAGCACTACCACCATCAACAACGCGCGCGGTTCTTCGGCCCAGGCCGTTACCAACACCTTCCAAATCACCCGGACGTCGGGATCGACCACCATCGTGTCGACCGGCGGAACGCCGGCCAACACTGTGCTCGGAGACATCGAGCGTCTGTTTCGCCTCGACGGATCGGGCACGAGCGCGAGCTTCACCTTCGACGTCGACGCGACGGTGACAACGAGCGGAACGGCTTGTTCGAGC
>JANQHZ010000873.1 GCA_028282445.1 Candidatus Binatia bacterium
TTGTAGTCGCCGGCTGCCGCTGCGGCGGCGCTGCGGGCCGCCACAGTGTCGCCGAGCTGGGTGTCGACGAGGTGGTCGAGGCCGGCTCCGCTCTCGACGGCGATCTCGGTGAAGTACCAATCCCCGCCGGGAGTTGCGGTCGGGGTCGGCGCCAGGCAACCGTTCAGGGCGTTGTTGACCGCTTGCACCAGCTCGTTGATCGCGACGACGCCGTCACCGTTCTGGTCGGCCGAAGCGCAAGGCTGGGGAGCGGCATCGCCGAGGATGGCGACGTTGACCGCCAGCACGAGATCCGAGATTTCGACCTGGCCGTTGTTGTTGCAGTCGCCGACGCAGGGCGGACGGCCGGCGCCGGCCGTCGACAATCCGAGCGTCGTTCCCAACAGGGCCACAAGCCCGAGAGCTCCGAAGGGGCTTTGTGGGAGGCCGGCTCGCCAGCCGCACAGTCTCCGCCTCGATTTCCTACGCGGGCCGACCTCCTGGGGATCTAGCTGCCAGTTTTGCCGCACCGCGTCAATCATCCCCAGTCAAATCGTTTGTCGGCTCAGAAGAGGGCAGGGAATCCATTGGTGACCCTCAGGTTAGGTCCTACGCCAAGCTAGAGCCAGCAGTCCGGTGCGAAAGCCGGTCCGGGTGTAAGGGGAACGATCCGCCGTTCGCGGTCAGCCTTCGATCCTATGCTCGCCGGCGTAGACGTTGAGCCGAGAGCCGCGCACGAAACCCACCAGGGTCATGCCGAGCCGGCGCGCGAGGTCGATTGCCAGCGAGCTCGGAGCGCTGACGGCCGCGACGAAGGGGATACGGGCGACCGCCGCCTTCTGAACGATCTCGAAGCTCGCGCGTCCGCTTACCAGCAGGATCGATTGTTCGCGGTGGTCGTCGAAGTGCTGGAGCAGCCGCGAGCCGACGATCTTGTCCACCGCGTTGTGCCGGCCGACGTCTTCCCGCAGACCCAGCAGCTTACCGTCGCGGTCGAACAACGCAGCCGAATGAAGCCCGCCGGTACGGGAGAAGACCGTCTGGCGGCGGCGCATCTTCGCGGGAAGGGCCAGGACCTTGCGATATTCGACAGACATCGCCCCGGGGTCGAAGCGTTCGACGATCTGATCGATTCGGTCGAGGGTCTGTTTCCCGCAGATGCCGCAAGAGCTCGAGACGTAGCTCGCTCGTCGACTCCGCTCGATTGCGTTTCTGCGGTCCCGGTCGTCGACCTCGACGTCGACGACGTTGTCTTCCTCGCTGTCACCGCAGAAGGCGACACCGGCGATGTCGTCGCCGTCGCAGACGATTCCTTCGGTCAGGCAAAAGCCGGCGGCAAGCTCCTCGTCGTTGCCGGGCGTCCGCATCGTGACGGCGATCGCTTCGCCGTTGATACGAATCTCGAGCGGCTCCTCGACGGTGACCGGGTCCTCGTCGGCGCCGCGCGAGTCGATTCCCAGTCGCTCGATCGGGTACGGGATGGACGCGGGTCTGGGTCTCATTCCGCCGGCTCGCTGCATGCGAGGAGAGCAATTGCCTGGGCCAGGTAGATGAGTTTGTTCACGAAACTCCCTCTTTCCAAAGCCGTTCCCGGGATCCATTCGGAGGCCGCGACCGGCCGACCCCTGTCTTTGCGAACGATTGCTATTCCCTCGCGAGGAGCATGGCGCCGCAGGTGTTGCCGCCGCCGGCTGCGACGGCGGCGGTGCGCGGGGTCGCGGCGAGTTGGCGCTCGCCGGCCTCGCCCCACAGCTGAACGCATGCCTCGTGGAGGAAGCCGTAGCCGTGCAGGCGTCCGGCCGAGAGCTGCCCGCCGTGGGTGTTGAGAGGCAGGTCGCCGTCGCGGGCGATTCGATCCCCTCCTTCGATGAAGGGGCCTCCCTCTCCGGCTTTGCAGAAGCCCAGGGCTTCCAGCCAGGAGAGAGTGAGGAATGAGAACCCGTCGTAGATCTCGGCGACGTCGACGTCGGCCGGGGTCAGGTCGGTGCGCGACCACAAGTGCGCCGCCGCGTCTCGGTTGGCCATCGTGGTCAGGTCGTCGAATTGATCCCATGACGGTCGGCCGCGCAGCGCGGTACCGACCGCTTCGACGCGGATCGTCGGTTTGCGAAGATCTCTGGCCCGTTCGCGGCGAGATATGATGACGGCGGTTGCTCCATCGGCGGGTACGTCGCAGTCGAAGAGGCAAAACGGCGTCGAGATGATTCGTGCCGCCAAGTAGTCGTCCATCGACATCGGTTCGCGGTAGATCGCGGCCGGGTTGAGGGCGGCATTCTTGCGGGCGTTGAGGGCGATCTGTGCCAGCTGCTCGCGCGTCGTACCGTACTCGTGAAAGTGTTTTTGCGCGAACATCGCGACCCAGATGGCCGCCGATGGCGCGTAGAACGGAAGTGTCCACTCCATCAACCCGGCGGCGCGATATGTTCCGCCGCCGCCCGCACCGGGCATCGCCGCCTTGCGACCCTTGTCGCCTTGCGCGCTGGCTTCCCAGACGCTGCGAAAACACAAGACGTGAGTGGCCAGACCGGCGCCGACGGCCAAGCAAGCGTTGACGATGGAACCGAGCTGTCCGGAGGTTTCGATGCCGGAGCCGTACCAGCCGACTTCGAGGCGGAGAGCGTCGTGAACCTGCTGGGCATTGGCGCCGGAAAATCCCGCCGGCGTCGGCGCCATTCCAGGATAGGTCGACAAGCCGTCGATATCGCGCGTGGTGAGTCCGGCATCCTCGATGGCAGCGACACAGGCGTCGAGAGTGAGCTCGAGGGGATCGCGATACAGGCGCCGGCCGATTTGGGATTGCCCGACCCCGCTGATGCAGGCGCGTTTCTCGATTTGCTCGGCACTGGAGAAGCTCATCGATCCGTCGCGCCGCCTGCGGGTTCGAACTCCGGGATCCAAACGTCATCATCCCCGTCGCGGCGATGTTCGAAGACGACCTGGACCTTCATCCCGATCGTGACGTCTTCGGGAGCGCAGTTGACGATATTCGTCGTCAACCTGACCGATGGTTGTTCCTCGATCTCGACGATCGCTACGACATACGGGAGATCCGGTCCGGGCATCCACGCTTGATGATTCACCGTGAAGGTCGCCACCGTTGCACGCCCGGACACCGCCTGTGGTGCGATGTCCTTACTGAGATCGCGAGGGCAGATTGGTGCCGGCGGGTGAATCAGGAAGCCGCATTGGTTGCAAGCGAGGAATCGAAGCCGACCGTCGCGGCCGGATGTCCAGAAGTGTCGATTGGTCTCCGTTACCTGCGGCAGAATTCGGAACGGCAGGTCACTCATCCGCGCGACTACGAAGCTGTCGGCGGTGGCGCCGCCAGGCGATCGCCGGGGGGATGACCGCCAGCCACCATGCGGCGAAACCTTCGCGCGGCTCGACGACGGCACAACTCTCACCGCCTAGCAGCTCAACGAACTCGGTCGGCACGGTCGTCGATGTCGGGGTCATCGATGCGGTCGCGGTTGGCGATGCCGTTGCGGTCGCGGTCGCCGTTCCAACCGGGAGCCCAGGCGTTTCCATTCCGACCGTTCCGGCGCCTAGACCGACAACGTCGCCGTCGTCAGCCGATGCTGCGCCGCAACACATCACCGCAACCACGAACGTACCAACGATGAGCCTTACCATGTTCTCCCCCTCGACTGCTCTTCTAATATTCGGGCTTTTCCCTGGACTTCGGCCGCAACGGTCGATAAACGCTTGGGCGGAATTGACATCGGCCCCGCTTGATGCGTTCGACACTAATGCCTCATAGCGGGCAGCGGTTTCAATCCTGATGGCTCGATTCGGAGGGGGGACATGTCGAAAACGGGACGATCGAAGTGGCTGGAATTGCAAGCTGCCGCGCTTGCCGTCGTTCTCTTCATCTCGGGCGCGAGCGCCGCTCGAGCCATCAACGTCGACGAAAAGGGTGAGATCAAGCTCGGGATTCGGACCTATACCGCGGTCCGTATCGGAACGGAGCACACCGATGCGTCGATCGTG
>JANQHZ010000833.1 GCA_028282445.1 Candidatus Binatia bacterium
CACCTCGACGCGCGCACCAACGCCAGCCTGTTGCGGCGTCTTCACCGCGGCGCTGATCGCACCCGCATGGCGGGCGCAAAACGCGACTTCTACGAGTTGGTGAACAGCGGGGGGCGCCTCATCGCCATCGTCGGATTCGGGCTCTTCAGCGTCGGAACGATTCGCTACATCGGCGATCGCCGCGAGGAGCGCCACCCCGACGCGAAGTAGCGGCCAGCGACGAGCCGTCGGCGCCTCCGCCTATCTTGTAACCCGGGCCCGCCCCGGTTCGAGTCCGAGCCCCCATGGACATACTCTTCCCTCGCACATTCCTGCTCGTCTTCGCCCAGCTCGCGGTCGGTGGATTGTTCTGCCTGAGCATCCCCCCATTCCACGACATGGACCGGGGCTATTACAAATCGTCGGCTTTCGTCTTCTGGGCCATCGGGACTCTCGCGACGATCGGCCATATCGCTCTGTGGCTACGCCCCGGCGCCGCCGAAATCGGCGGCCTCGGGTGGGTCGAGATCGTCCTGTGGATCGTTTTCTGCCTGTTCAGCGGGATCTACCTGGCATCCCTCTGGTACGACTACTTCGTCATCCGCGCGCGTGCCTTCGTGGCGGCATGGGTCACCGGTCTGATCGCTCTCGTCACCAGTGCCGCTTCGTTCGCGGCGGCCAGTGATCTCGCGCTGGCCAGCCTGGTGTATCCCACCAATTTCGTGCTCGGCGCGCTGGTGCTGGGCACCGCGGGATCCGGCATGCTGCTCGGCCACTGGTACCTGATCGACCGCGATCTCTCTCTCACGCCGCTGTGGAACATCTTGACCTGCTACGGCTATTGCCTGGTCGCGCAGATCATCCTTCTCGGAATCGGCTGCGCTGTACTCGCCTGGGGCGGCGGCGGACACCAGCAGTTCTGGAGCGACTACACTTGGGTATTCGTCGGGCGCGCCGCAATCAGTCCGCTCGGCACCGGCGCTCTGGCGCTGATGATCTGGCGGACACTGTTGATCCCCCAGACGATGGCCGCCACCGGCCTATTCTACATCGCCATCCTCGGGGCCACCGTCGGCGAGCTGATGGGCCGCTACCTGCTCTTTCGTACCGGACTGCCCCTCTGACCCGGGCCGTGGCCCTGCGTACAGAACCGTTACGCGCAATCCGCTCGACGTCCATCCGACATCGAAGCCGACCGACATCCCCTCGCGCAAATCGTCAAAGCGGCGGAAAGGGCCGCGCATGACGACGTGGCGAAACTCGAAAGGCACCTCGCGCCCGGTCGTCGACCGCACCACTCCGGACTCGGAGCCGCGCAACAGTCGCTTGATCCGCCCCTGGTAGAAGCGAGATCCGTTTTCTCCGGGGCTCGCCTCGTCCGCGCTCATGCGCCGGCGCTATCCGAGCTGGCGGCAAGCGGACCGCCGAGCGCGCCCAGACCGGCGAAGGTCAGGCCCTGGAAGCTCGCGTGGTTGCCGGCAAGTCCGTCGAAGACTGCCGCAGGGTCGAGCCCATCTCGTCCGACCAAGTCGGCCAACAGCGCCCACCCTTCGCGGCTGTTTCCAGCCGGCGCAACCGCCTTGGCGATGCGCTGGACGCGGCCCCCGCGATTGACGAAGGAGCCCTCGGTTTCGGAGAAGGCGGCGATCGGCACAACCAGGTCGGCAATTTCAACGCTCGGCCCGTAGTGCGTATCGATCACCACGACTCGATCCAGGGCCTCGCCGAGCCGGTCGATCTCCTCGGACGAGCACACTTCCGACAGATCGGTGCGGAAGGCGATCAGCACCGCGATCTCCCCGGCCAGAGCGGCCTCGACCAAGGTACGAGCGTTACCGGGATCCAGCCCCTGGGCGCGCAGTCCGGCGGTGTTGGGATTCTTGTCCGCGTCGATGAGGAACTCGTCACTGGCGGCGTCGGCGGGCGACCAACTGTGACCGGCGATACGCCCCGTGCCGGCGTTCTCCACTACCTGCCGAAGCAAGGCGATCTCCTCGTTGGTGCTGTGGGCGGACACGATCGCTCCAATGCCACCCTCGCCGCTCAGAGCGGCGTCGAGCTCGGCGCGACACTGCTGCCAGTCGATCGGCTGCCAATCGCCCTGGCCGCGCTTG
>JANQHZ010000840.1 GCA_028282445.1 Candidatus Binatia bacterium
GCATTGGCTACTGTGCGGCGATGCGGGACGGTGGTGGGGCTTGGTACCGGGAGCTGCATTGGCAGATCCTGATCGGATTGGTGGCGGGCCTGCTGGCCGGTCTGGCTCTGGGGGAAAATGTCGTCTTCCTCAAGCCTGTTGGGGACGTGTTTCTCCGCCTCCTGCGCATGGTGATCGTGCCGCTGGTGGTTTCCTCGCTGATCGTCGGTACCACCGGCATCGGCAACGCGGCTCGCATCGGCCGCCTCGGTGGCAAGGCCGGCGCTTACTATCTCGCGAGCAGCGGGGCCTCCATCTTGGCCGGGCTGCTTGCGGTCAACCTGATTCGCCCCGGTGTCGGAGCAGAAGTTCCCCTGCAGGAGGTGCCCGACAAGCTGTCGGTCGGAGTGGGCAGCCTCGGCGATATCCTCTTGCGCATCATCCCGCAGAACCCGCTGCGCGCGATGGTCGAAGGGGACATGCTCGGGGTGATCTTCTTCTCCCTGGTGTTCGGACTTTTCATGAACCGCTTGCCGGCGACCCAGAAGGAAACGCTGGTCGGGATTTTCAAGGCGCTCTTCGACGTCATGATGCGCATCACCGATTTCATCTTGCGCTTGGCACCGATCGGAGTCTTCGCGTTGATGGCGCGGGTGGTCGGTACCGCCGGGCTCGAGGTGTTCGGCCCACTCTTGCTCTACATGGCCACGGTCGTACTCAGCCTCGGAATCCACGCCTTCGTTACATTGCCATTCGCGCTGCGCGTTTTCGCAGGGCTGGACCCGCGCGAGTACGTACGGGCGGTCGCGCCGGCGTTGTTGACGGCGTTCTCCAGCGCCTCCAGCTCCGCCACTCTGCCGCTGACCATGGAGTGCGTCGAAGAGCGGGCCGGTATCGACAACGAGGTGACATCGTTCGTGCTGCCGCTCGGGGCCACCGTCAACATGGACGGCACGGCGCTCTACGAGTGCGTGGCGGCGATGTTCATCGCCCAGGTATACGGCATCGACCTCAGCTTCGCCGACCAGATCCTGGTGTTCTTCACCGCCCTCCTGGCGTCCATCGGTGCCGCCGGTATTCCGATGGCCGGGTTGGTGATGATCGCCGTGGTCCTGCGCGCGGTCGGGCTACCGATGGAAGGCGTTGGCCTGATCCTGGCCGTCGACCGGATCCTCGACATGTGCCGCACCACCGTAAACGTCTGGAGCGACAGCGTCGGCTGCGCGGTAGTCGCGCACTGGGAAGGCTACGGCCGGACGATACGATCCGCCGGATCGTAGCCAAAAAACCCGCTTCGCGGGTGTCCCAAGTCCACCTACGCCAAGGCTACGGCGGACGTCCCAAGGCGATTGCTTGCTCCGCTCGCAATCGCCGTCCCAAGCGCGGCTGCGCCGCGCGAATCAAAACGGTGTCGGCGCGGAGCGCCTTTTTTGCTAGACGCGGCGAAGCCGCGTCGTCGATGATTAATCGATGGGCGATGCCCAAGGAATGGGCATCGCCCAGGGGCGGCTGCAGGCCGGATATTGGCGATTGCGGCGTCCGGCTTCGCAGATCCAACCTGGCACCGGCTTTGCTCTTAGACAGGGAGACGCGCGGGATAAGCCGCCGTCGCACGTACGAGGGACAGAGGAGAGGTCATGAAGAAGATCGAAGCCATTCTAAAGCCATTTAAACTGGACGAAGTGAAGGAAGCTCTGACCCAGCAGGGGATCCACGGCATGACGGTGTCGGAGGTCCGAGGCTTTGGTCGTCAGCGTGGCCACACCGAGCTCTATCGCGGAGCGGAGTACGTGGTCGACTTTCTGCCGAAGATCAAGATCGAGCTCCTGCTCGACGATGAGGACGCCGCCAAGGCTTGTCGCGTCATCGAGGAAGCGGGGAAGACCGGAAAGATCGGAGACGGAAAAATCTTCGTCACTCCGGTTGAAGACATTGTGCGCATTCGCACTGGGGAACGCGGCGCCGAGGCCGTTTGACGGAACCCCGGGGAAGGAGAGAACTACGATGAGAAAAGCTGGATTGATCCCGAGCCTCGGAGTCGCGCTGTTGGTGTCGACTCTGTTCGCCAATGGAGCGATCGCCCAAGAAGCGGATGCGATTTCGCCGGCGATGTTCACCGTCAACAACCTGTGGTTGATGATCGCCGCCGGCCTGGTGTTCATCATGCACCTCGGATTTGCGACCCTCGAGTCGGGCCTCACGCGCGCCAAGAACACGACCAACATCCTGTTCAAGAACACCTACATCGTGACCGTCGGCATCATTACCTACGCGTTCGTAGGCTTTAACTTGATGTACCCCGGCGACTTCAACGGTTACGTCGGCTTTGCGGGATTCGGACTGTTTCCGGGCGAAGCCGATATGACCCCGGGCTACGCAGACGGCGGCTACACCTACTGGACGGACTTTCTGTTCCAGGCGATGTTCGCTGCGACCTGCGCCACCATTGTCTCCGGTGCGGTGGCCGAACGCGTCAAGCTGTCGGCCTTCATGATTTTCAGTCTGATCTTCGTCTCGCTGGTCTACCCGATCGCGGGTTCGTGGAAGTGGGGCGGCGGATTTCTGGACGGAATGGGCTTCTACGACTTCGCGGGCTCGACACTGGTCCACTCGGTCGGTGGCTGGGGCGCTCTGGCAGGAGTTCTGCTGCTCGGCCCCCGTATGGGCAAGTACACCAAGGACGGGCGAGCCAACGCGATTCCCGGCAGCAGCCTGCCGCTCGCGACCATCGGCGTCTTCCTGCTGTGGCTCGGTTGGTTCGGTTTCAACGGCGGCTCGGTGCTCAACGCGGACCCGACGCTCGTCTCGCTGACCCTCGTGACCACGTCGCTCGCGGCCGCCGCCGGTGGTCTGAGCGCGATGTTCGTGTCGTGGGCAGTCTCCAAGAAGCCCGACCTCTCGATGTCGCTCAACGGCATTCTCGCCGGCCTGGTCGGCATCACAGCGGGCGCCGACCAGATGGCGATGTGGTCCGCCATCCTCATCGGCGCGATCGCTGGTGTGATCGTGGTGTACTCGGTGATCTTCTTCGATCGCGTCAAGATCGACGACCCGGTCGGAGCCATCTCGGTCCACCTCGTGTGCGGCATCTGGGGTACTCTGGCGGTTGGTATCTTCGGTGAGATGGCCGGAGGAGGCCAGCTGGTGACGCAGGCGATCGGTGTCGCCTGCTACGGCGCCTTCACCTTCATCTCGGCCCTGGCCATCTTCGGCGTCTTGAAGGCGACGATGGGCATCCGCGTCACGCCGGAGGAAGAGCACGAAGGTCTCGACATCGGCGAGCACGGAATGCAGGCCTACCCGGACTTCCAGCAGTCGTCGCTCAGCGGCGGCCCGGGCATGACGCCGGCCGGTGGCGCGATGAAGGCATCGATGTCTCCGTCGATGCAGGCCGAGGCCAAGACGGCCTAAGTCCTCCGCTGGCCAGTCTTGCAGCCTCCCGAACGCCGGCGCTCTCGTACTACGGGGGCGCCGGCTTTCGTTTTTGGAGCCTGACGTTTCGGATGAGCTTAGGGGAGAGGGGAGACGGTTATGGCCGTTCAACGGCGTGCACTGATCGTCGATGACGAGCCGTCGATTCGATTCGTCGTGTCGAAGGCGCTGGAGGAGCGAGGTTGGGCCGTCCGCAAGCTCGATGACGGAGTCTACGTCGAGGACGCGCTGGAGCACGACGCATTCGATCTGGTGGTGCTCGACCTGATGATGCCGGGTATGAACGGTTTCGAGGTACTGCGAAAGATGCGGGCGCTGGCCAACGGTAACTGGAAGACCCGGGCCTCCGTGCGAGTCATCGCCCTCTCCGGCAAGGCGGGCGACGAGGGGCTGGGCTTTGCCCAGCGCATTGGTGCCGACGCGGTGCTCAGCAAGCCCTTTGAAGTCGAAGAGCTGTGGCGGGTCATCGAAGGTTGACGGGGTTCTTACCACCGAGGCACAGAGTCACGGAGAACCGACAGGTCGTCTCGGCGATCCACGAGTGAGCTCTCCGTGACTCTGTGTCTCGGTGGTGACCTTTGTCGGTCAGCAGCCAAGCCTGCTGGCAAGAAGTTTCGGTAGCTCCGCTCCTGTCCACTGGTAGCGCGCGATGGCGCGTACTGCCGGCTCGCCCTCGGTGAGGATCTCGACGGCGGCTTCGATGCGGCGCTTCCCCTCCGGGCGGAGTCCTACTCTGGCACTGAGCTGCTGTCGGAAGAGGGCGGCGT
>JANQHZ010000842.1 GCA_028282445.1 Candidatus Binatia bacterium
CGCCCTGCAGCAGGAAGACGGGGAGTTCCGGCCGCACAAGCAGCGCGCCCGTGACGGCGCCGCCGACTCGCATGTCTCGATCTACTATCCGGGCGAAGCCCTGTTGGCGTTGATGCGGATGCATCGGGTCGATCCGAGTGGGCCCTGGCTCGATGCGGCGGAGCGCGGGGCGCGATTCCTGATCGAAATTCGCGACGCCGACTTGCCGAAGGATCGCTTGCCGCACGACCACTGGCTCCTCTACGCCCTCGACGAGCTGTATCGGGCGCGTCCGCGCAGGTTGTTTCTCGAGCACGCGATGGCAATCGCGGACACGATCGTCGCGGCGCAGCGGAGCGAGGTTCCCTATCGCGATTGGGTCGGTAGCTTCTATACGCCACCGCGCTCGACGCCGGCATCCACCCGGACCGAAGGTCTGATCGCTGCACACCGCTTGGCGGGCGACTCGGGCGAGCAGAGTCGAGCGCGCGAGTATTATCTTGCGGCCGAGCGCGGAGTCCGCTATTTCCTGCAACACCAGATTCGCCCCGAGACCGCGCTCTACCTGCCGGCGCCGGAACGGGCGCTGGGTGGAGTCCGACGCAGCTACGGCAGTTGGGAGATTCGCATCGACTACGTCCAGCACGCGCTCTCGGCCCTGCTTGGCCTCGAGCGACTCTTGCCGGACGACGTGACGGCGCCGGCTGGGTTCTCGGGTCATCGAGACCGTTCCGGTCCGCGCGCGATCGCCGGTCGCTGACCGGTCGCGAGATGGCTTGCCGCCGCTACGCAACCGGGAGGCTGTCGATCGGCGTCGATGCCGCGGGTGTGGCGGCGTGAAGCGTCTCGATCCGGAGCGGCTGGCTTTCGAGTGGGGGCAGGCCTTCGGTCGCTCCCCTGACGGGGTCGCACTAGCGCCGGGGCGGGTGAACCTGATCGGCGAGCATACCGACTACAACGGCGGATTCGTGTTGCCGATGGCGATCGAGCGCCATGTCGGCGTCGCGTTCGGAGCGCGTGGCGATCGCACCCTGCGTGCGCGCGCGCTCGCTTTCGCAGAATCTCGCGATGCCGAAATCGACCGGCTCCGACCAGGCATGGGAGGTTGGTTCGGCTACGTTGCAGGCGTCGCCTGGGCGCTCGAGGCATCCGGCTATCGGGTCCGTGGCGCCGATCTGTTGATCGACGCCGACTTACCCCGCGATGCCGGTCTTTCGTCGTCGGCGGCGCTCGAGCTTGCGTCGGCGCGCGCTCTGAGCGCGGCATCGGAGATCGACTGGGAACCGGTCGAGATGGCCCAGCTGTGCCGCAAGGGAGAGAACGATTTCGTCGGCGTCGCGTGCGGGATCATGGATCAGATGGCGTCGGCCGCCTGCGAAGAGGGTGCGGCGTTGCTTCTCGACTGCCGAAGCCTCGAAGGCTCGGCGGTCGAGCTGCCGGCGGGCTTCACCGTGGTCGTCATGGATAGTGGGGTCCGACGGTCTCTGGCCGGGGGCGAATACAATCGGCGCCGCCAAAGCTGCGAGGCGGCGGTGGCGGCCCTGCGGGAGGATTTCCCCGAGGTGGGCTCGTTGCGCGACGTTTCGGCGGAGCGGCTGGCTACCGTACGCGAGCGGCTCGATGAAACGGTGTACCGCCGCGCCCAGCACGTCGTGCTCGAGAGCTACCGTCCCGTCGATCTGGCGGCGGCGTTCGCGGCTGGCGACGTCGCTCGGGCGGGTCACCTGATCAACGAGTCCCACGACGGTCTGCGCGACCTGTTCGAGGTTTCTTGTCGAGAGCTCGATATGCTTGTCGATCTGGCGCGCGACCGTCGAGAGTGTCTTGGCGCGAGGTTGACCGGTGCCGGCTTCGGCGGCTGCGCTATCGCCTTGGTCGAGGCGGGTTCTGCGGCGACGTTCATCGATGCCGTACAAGACCGCTATCGCAAGAGCGTGAGAGCCGGGCAAGACTTCTTCGTCTCCCGCCCAGTTGGGGGAGCGCGCTTGGTGCCTTGAGCGCCGTCCGAGGCACCCGTGAAGAAATGGGGAGGGCCGCTCTCCCGGTGTGGCTAGCGCAGCAGTGCGAAGCTATTCACCGTCAGCCTTCGCCCACGTTTTGGAGGGTTGGCGGAAGTGATATAGCTCGAGCCTTGACAGTCGTCGCCGGGGGGACTGGCTCGCACCCCTTACTCGGCCGGCGATGTACGGCATGGATGAAGGTCGAGCCATCAGGGGGAATCTATGGACAGGTCGGTCGGCTTCATCGGACTGGGGAACATCGGCAAGCCGATGGCTTCGCACCTCGCACCAGCCGGCTTGGCGACTTACGTCTTCGACCTCGACGACGCACCGGTGCAGGAGCTCGTCGCGTCGGGCGCGACCGCGGCGGCTTCGCCGCGAGCGGTAGCGGAGAACGCAAAGGTCATCGGCATTTGTGTCCCCCATGACGATCACGTTCGCGCCGTCGTTGCCGGTGAGGACGGCATCCTCGCCGGCGCATCGAGCGAAACGATCATCTTGATCCACAGTACGGTTCAACCCAGCACGGTCGAGACGCTCGCCGCCGAGGCCGGCGAGCGCGGGGTGAGCGTCATCGACGCTTGCGTTACGGGTGGTGACGAACGCGCCGCGCAGGGAGTGCTTACCTACCTGGTCGGCGGCGACGAGGCGACCGTCGAGCGGATTCGCTATTTCCTCGATCCGAGCTCGGAAGCGATCATTGCGGCCGGCAAGCTCGGCGACGGCGCGCGGCTGAAGCTCGCCATCAACACTCTGACCTACATCCAGTGGGCGGCCGCCGCCGAGTCCTTCCGGCTAGCGGTGGCTGCCGGTGTCGACCCGAAGGTCTTCGTGCAGGCTGGCCGTTCGAACGGCCAGCTGACCGAGTTGCAGGAGAGGTTCCTCACCCTGCACTCGCTACCCGAGGACTTCATCGCGGACGAAGGGTTGCAGCAGCTCAACACCCGACACATGCATACCGCGGAAAAGGATCTCGCGTGGGCCTTGGATCTCGCCCGCCGCTCGGGAGT
>JANQHZ010000887.1 GCA_028282445.1 Candidatus Binatia bacterium
GGTCGACGGCGTCGCGCTTCCGACCATCGACGCGGTTCGCTGGCGTGAGGCGATCGGTTACGTCCCACAGGACACGCTGCTACTGCACGACAGCATTCGCGTGAACGTGTCACTGGGGGAGCCCGACATCGACGACGCCGATGTCGAAGCGGCGCTTTCGGCCGCAGGGATCGCCGAGGTGATCGCCGCGCTACCCGAAGGACTCGACACCGTCGTCGGCGAGCGCGGCCTACGCCTCTCGGGAGGGCAGCGTCAGCGGATTGCGTTGGCGCGCGCCTTGGTACGCAAGCCGGTGCTGCTCATTCTAGACGAGGCAACGACCGCGCTCGACCCCGACACCGAGGCGGGGATTTGCGCCAGTCTGAACCGACTGCGCGGTAGCGTCACCATGTTGGCGGTCTGTCATCAGGGCGCGATCATCGAAATGGCCGACCACGTCTACCGGGTGGAGAACGGCGTCGCGCGCGAGGGAAAGCCGGCGGCCCGGCCGGCACTTCACGCCGAGGCCGATCGTTGACAGACCGCTGAGAAGTAGGCCGGGCTGCTGTGCCCGACGGGCCACCTCTACCAGGGGTTGGTATAGCTAACCGCCGTCAAGCCGAGAGCCCGTAGCTCGACCGGCTCCCGCCCCTCCGCCGGCGTCAGACGCAGGTGCGATCGCGCATTCGCCCAGACGCGCCGCGGCGACGAGCGCAAGCCCAGTAAGAACCGGAACGGCTGCGGAACGATCTCGAGCGGATCGACTCGCAACAACTCGGCGAAAGGCTCGACCGTCAAACCCACCCGCTGGTTGCGGAACTCGAAGCGCTTGGCCAGCGGGTATCGTTCTTCGGACCCCGGCAGGGGCGTCGACGCCACCTGTACGGCCGCGTCGAACGCCTGGTACACCCGCTCGCCGTTTTCAACCACGGCAACGCAGGAATGAGCGCTGTCGCGGTCCCGTGGCGACACCACGGTCGTTGCGAAGTAAACCAGCTCTCCGGAAGAGGCACTGGCGTCGATGCGGCGCAGGACCGAATCGATCTCGCTCGCCTCTCCCCAGCGATGAACGACATCGACCGTCCCACTCGCTTCGAGCGCTGCGTCCATCCCATCGACCCAGGCGGTGCCCATCACCTTCTCCTGAAGCCGAAGCACGTCGAAGCCGGCGTCTTCCTCACGGCGGGCACAGATCGCGCCTGGCACCTCGGGCATTGCGAAGCGCATTGAAATCTTCATTCCGAACTTGTCGGTGTCGATCTCGACAGCGCCCAGCGGAGCCCGCAGATCGAGCACCGCCGATGCGATCTTCAGCAGTCGCTTGCCTTCGCCTAGCTCCCAGCGGTCGCTGGTGCGACCATATCGGAACCGGGAGACGTCGCCGTCCGGGCGAACGAAGTAGCCCATCGCAACCGCCGTGTGGGTTCCCGGACCTTCGTTGGTGACCCAAAATCGCACCGAAAACGTGCTGCCGTCGTCGAGCCGCGCCAGTACGTCGTAGGCTTCGCCCGCCGCGGAGCCCTGCAGCAGCCGCACCGCCGGATCGACCAACGGCTCCGGCGCTCGCGCCGGTGGAGCCGGCGTCGAAGCGGGCGGCGTCGCGCCGCACTCGACAGAAACCGCCAGCACCGCTCCGATGGTCGCCGCC
Source organism: Candidatus Binatia bacterium (assembly GCA_028282445.1). GTDB lineage: Bacteria > Desulfobacterota > Binatia > HRBIN30 > CADEER01 > CADEER01. The sequence continues at coordinate 1,628 of JANQHZ010000887.1, forward strand.
GCGAGCCGCACAACGAATAACCGCAGCTTTCCTGCCGGCGATCGTCGTTTCATCCCCTTGCACAGTAACACGGGTCGCACACCGCCACAGCCCCGAGACCTGGTCTTGGGTCGGTTCGATTCCAAACCGACACTTGGCGTTACAGCCGACCGCTTGCTACACCTCGGCGTGTTCATGACGGCGAACGGCACCGATGCGACACGATCCCAGGTCCACGCCACCCTCATCCTGATGCGTCACGGCGAGAGCGTTTGGAACCGCTCGATGCGCCTCACCGGATGGGCCGACGTTGCCTTGAATGAACGCGGTCGCGAGCAGGCGAGGCAAGCCGGATTGGCATTGAAGGAACGCGGATTGACGCCGGACGCCTGCTACTCGTCGAGACTCGGTCGCGCCGTCGAAACGCTCGACATTGTGCTCGACACCCTGGGCTCCACGCTGGCCCGCAAACAGAGCTGGCGAATCAACGAGCGCCACTACGGCGCGCTGCAGGGACTCTACTGGTGGCAGGCGGTGTTGCGTTTCGGTGTCGGCCCGGTGCTGCGCTGCCGCTGGCAAGCGGATTTCCGGCCCCCGCTCTCGGAGGATGCGCCGGGATCGGGGGCCGATGAAATCGATGCGGAGGAAGCCGAAGAGTGGCAGCGTGCGCAGCGAGGCGAGAGCCTGGCCGATGCGCTGGAGCGCTTCCTGCCGCTGTGGAAGACGGAGATATCGCCCGCCCTCAGCGCCGGTTCGTGCCTGCTGATCGTCGCCCACAACAACCTACTGCGGGGCCTGATCGGCTATCTGGCCGATGGCGACGGCGAACCGGCGCCGCCGCTGGCGACCGGGAAACCCTGGGTCCTGCAGCTCGATCGCGACCTGAGAGTCCTTGACCGCACCGCCGTTTGACGGCCCGTCTATCACCGGCAAGATGACCGGCTTACATTAAGGCCCGACATTCCGCACAATAGAGCGTTCGTCCAGCCGGCCCACTCCCCGCGACCCATGCGCATGCTTACCCGATACTTTACGCG
>JANQHZ010000898.1 GCA_028282445.1 Candidatus Binatia bacterium
CGGGTCGGGATCTTGTCGTCCTCGAGATCGCGCAGGATGACATTCTTGTGTCCGTAGTGGTTGGACGGCTCGGTGCCGACCTGGGTCCATTCCCAACCGAGGAAGGTCACCATATCGGGGTTGTCGGTGTCGCCGGCAACTTGGTTGCACTGGCGAATGGACTCGACGGTTTCTCGCCATCGCCGCGGCGTCAGGCTGATCGCATGGTCGTTGATCGACCAGAAATCCAGGCCCGCGCAGTGACGGGCAAAATCGCAGGCGTCTGCGATCGGATGGGCGCCGTCGCCGCCGGCGAGCGGTAGGCTCATCTGAAAGGCATCGAAGGAAAAGGTGCTGTGGACGTGAAGGTCGCCGAAAAGGATTTGCTTCGCATCGGTCAGCCCGACCGCCGTCGCCGCCGCGTCCTGCAGTCGGGAACGTTCCTCGACGAGCTCGCGGGCGACTGCCGGCGCGGACGGTTTCTCGGCGTGTTGCGGGCCGACCAAGACGCCGCTTCCGAGCAAATACAGCACGCCGATCGAGAGCGCTGCGACGAGCGTCAGCGCGATGGCGACTTTGGACCCCATGAATCCCCCTTTGCGTTGCGGTGTTCGTATCACGCCATTGTCCGGCCCTGAAGCCGTGTCGCGGTAGTCGGTGAGCTCGATCCCGTGCCATCAAGTCCACATCGAGATGGGCACGGGCATGGGCGAGGGCAGGGGGGCGTGGGGATGCATCGGTTCCCTGACAAAGGTCATCGAGCCGGGCGCGGCCAGAGTCCGTGCCCCTGCCCCAGCCCGTGCCCATGCCCGATTTTTCATCCCCGCCGAAAGCCGTGTCTCGAGTCGGCAGACATTCGAGTCCGATCGGGTTAGGTTGGCCAGCTCCCGTCCATACTCACGAGGTGAACGATGTCCGAAGATCGCAAGGTACTGCACGAGCTCGACGAAGACGGCGTGCTGTTGGTGACACTGAACCGGCCGAGCCGGAAGAATGCGTTCGACAACGAACAGTGGGACGGGCTTGCCGAGGTACTCGGCGACGCGCGCGAGAACCCGGAGGTCGCCGTGGTCGTGTTGACCGGCGCCGGCGACGATTTCTCCTCCGGACAGGATCTGGCGGCTTTCAGCGCCGCGCCCGAGCCCCGAGCCGACGGCAAAGCGAGCGGGTACTTCGGGTGCGTCGAGGCCTTGTTCGAATTCGACAAGCCGCTGCTGGCGGCCGCGCGCGGGGTGGCGATCGGTGGCGGGTGCACATTGCTGATTGCCTGCGACGTGGTCTATCTCGGCACGAGCGCGCGGCTTCGATTGCCGTTCGCCAATCTCGGCCTGGTTCCCGAGATCGCCAGCAGCTACACCCTGCAGTCGGCGATCGGTCGCCAGCGCGCCGCCGAGCTCTTCTTCACGGCCGAGTGGATCGATGCCGAGCGCGCGCTCGAGGTCGGGATGGCGGCGCGGGTGCTCCCCGACGAAGAAGTGCTGGCAGCGTTGCTGAGCAAGGCGCGCGAGATGGCGCAATGGCCGGTGACCTCGCTTCAGGAGATCAAGCGGACCCTCATGGTTCCCCACCGCGAGGGGATCCAGGCCGCGCTCGAGGTCGAGAATGCAGCGATGGCGAAGCTGGCCGGGTCTCCCGAGAACGTCGAGGCGATTACCGCTTTCCTCGAGAAGAGGGCCCCCGACTTCAAGCAGTTCCG
>JANQHZ010001021.1 GCA_028282445.1 Candidatus Binatia bacterium
TTATCCGGCAAGTCCGCGGCCGCCGGGATCTTCCAGGGTTCGGCGCCGTTGGCGAGGTATCCGTCGGAAAGGAAGAAGACGGGCGTCATGTAGCGGGCGGCGATCCGGATCGCCTCGAAGGCGACGTTGAAGCAATCGGCCGGGGTTGCGGGCGCGAGAATCGGTACCGGACTGTCGCTGTTGCGGCCGTACATGGCGAGCAACAAGTCGGCTTGCTCGGTTTTGGTAGGAAGACCGGTGCTGGGGCCGCCGCGCTGGATGTCGGCGATGACCAGCGGTAGCTCGACCATGACGGCGAGGTTGATGGTCTCGGACTTGAGGCAGACCCCAGGGCCGCTGGTCGAGGTAATTGCGATGGCTCCACCGAAGGCCGCACCGAGAGCGGAGCCGATCCCCGCAATTTCGTCCTCCGCCTGAAAGGTGCACACGTCGTAGCCCTTGAGCGACGATAGCTCGTGCAGAATGTCGCTGGCGGGGGTGATCGGGTACGAACCGAGAAAGAGGGGGCGACCCGCCTTCTGCGCAGCCGCGACGAAGCCGAGCGAGGTCGCGGCATTGCCGGTGATGTTGCGATAGCGACCCGGTGCGATCTCCGCCGGGCGAACCGTGTATGCAGTGCGAAAGACTTCCGCGGTCTCGCCGTAGTTGTAGCCGGCCTGGAGCACCCGCCGGTTGGCTTCGGCGATCTCGGGCTTCTTGGCGAACTTCTTGTCGATCCAAGCAAGCGTCGTCTCGATATCCCGCTGGAACATCCACGAGGTGAGCCCGAGCGCGAAAAAGTTGCGCGACCGCATCATCGTGCGGGTGGGCAACCCCATGTCGTTGAGAGCGTTGGTGGTCAGCTTGCTGATGCTCACCTCGAAGACCTGGAAGCGGTCGAGCGAGCCGTCGGTCAGAGGGTCGGAAGTGAACTCCGCCTTCTTGAGGTTCTGCTCGGTGAACTGTTCCTTGTCGACGATGACGATACCGTTCGTCGGCAGATCGGTGACGTTGACCTTGAGTGCGGCTGGGTTCATCGCCACCAGGACGTCGGGTTGATCGCCTGGAGTGAAGATGTCGGCGCTCGAGAAGTGGAGCTGGAAGCCACTCACTCCCGCCAAGGTGCCCGCGGGTGCGCGGATCTCCGCCGGGAAGTCGGGAAGGGTGCTGAGGTCATTGCCGGCCAGGGCGGTTTCGTTGGTGAAGTGCATGCCGGCCAGCTGCATGCCGTCTCCGGAGTCTCCCGCGAAGCGGATGACGACGTGGTCTCTCTCCTCGATCGCCTTGTCGACGACCGTCTCTGACTGCATGTTCATCTCCTACAATGGGCTCGCTCTTACAATTCCGTCCGCCGCCTCAAACCACCCCCGCATAACGCGAGCCTGGAGGCGCCCCCTGGGCGCCCAAGTATGCATTTAGCCATGCGTTTCGGGTAAATTCAATCACACTTTGGCGGCTGGGCAAGCTCGGTCGCCGGATCGACGGCTGCGCCGGTAGTGCTGCCGGAGGCGGCCAAGCTGTACTCCTCGGGACGGCAGGTCGGGGTCTCGACCAAGGTGACCGCGAGGGCCGTGTCGCGCTGGATGTTGGGGACCGCGTCGGGCTCGAACTCGGTCAGGAAGGCGGCCACACTGGGATGGAGGGAGACCTCGACGCGCCGAGGCGATTGCGACTCGCCGGCCTCTCTGCGTAGGGCGCGGAGGATCTCGTAGGCGGTGGTGGCGGTCGCTTTGACGTATCCGGTTCCGCGGCACTGCGGGCACGGCTCGCACAGACGCTGGCTTAGGTTCTCGCGCTTGCGATGGCGCGTCATTTCGACCAGGCCGAGCTCGGAGAATCCGTGCACCTCGGTGCGCGTGCGCTGCTCGGCAAGCGACTCCGAGAGGGCGGCAAGAACCGCGTCGCGATCTTCTTCGAACTCGAGGTCGATGAAATCGATCACGATGACGCCGCCGATTTCGCGCAGGCGCAGTTGTTCGCCGATGGCGCGCGCGGCCTCCAGATTGGTCTTGAGGGCCGTGTCGCGCTGGTCGGTCTTTCCCGTGAAGCGGCCGGTGTTGACGTCGATCGAGGTCAGGGCTTCCGTGGTGTCGACCACGATGTATCCGCCCGAGCGCAGCCAGACGCGCGGCTCGAGCGCTTTGGCGATCTGGGTTTCGACGCCGTGGCGTTCGAAGATGGGGGTACCGCCCTCGTAGAGCTCGACGCGCGGGCGCGACTGCGGCATGGCGGCCTCGACGAACTCGAGAATCCGGCCGTGGGTCGCGCGGTCGTCGACCACGACTTGACCGATGTCCATCACCCTCATGTCGCGCACCGTTCGCAGCGTCAGGTCGAGGTCGCGGTGCAGCAGGGCCGGGGCCTTGGCGGTCGCGGCCGCTCTTCGGATTCGCAGCCACAACTCGTGCAGGAGCTCGAGGTCCGCTTGGATCTCGTCCTCTTCGGCGCCTTCGCCTGCGGTGCGCACGATCACACCACCGCGGATCGCCGAGACCGACTCGACGGCGTTCTGTAGGCGAAGGCGCTCGTCCTCGTCCGAGATACGCCGGGAGATTCCGAGCTG
>JANQHZ010001037.1 GCA_028282445.1 Candidatus Binatia bacterium
TGAATATCCCGAAGCCTATCCGGTGAGTCCAGCTCCAAGTCGCCGGCCATTGGTTCTTTAGCTCAATCCGTAGAGCGTCGCCGCCGTGTCGTGCAGGACTCTCTGCAGAATCTCGTCGGGGACGTCGTGCAGTGCCTTTTCGGCGTAGAGGTGCGGGTGCGTCCCGGCGCTGACCGGCCCGGGTGCCTGGCAGGTTGGGTGCGGGTAGTCGGTCTCGAAGAGAACGTTGTCCGGATAGCGTTCCAAAACGGCGGCAAGGCCGTGCTCCTCGAACCAGAAGCTCGCGTAGATCTGCCGACGGAAATACTCACTCGGCAGCAGGTCGTACTCCGGGTGTTCTTCGCGCACGCCGTTGTTCTGCCACTGCCAGTCGAGCGCCTCGAGCACGAATGGAATCCAACCGGCGCCGCTCTCGACCGACACCATTTTTAGCTTCGGGAAGCGGTGGCAGACCCCGCCGCAGATCAAGTCAGTGATGCAGCGTGCGTTGTCCATGAACGCGTTGGTCGAGATGCGTGCGAAGTTGGCCTTGAAGCCGATGTCCGCCGGATCGTCGAGCAGGTCGGCGAGATCGCCCCCGCCGACATGAAAACTCATGGTCATGCCGGCGTCTTGGGCCGCCCCCCACAGGGGGTCCCAGTGCTTGTGACGGAGAACCGGTTGTTCGTGGTCTTGCGGTTGGTTGCACATCAGGACGGCGTGGTAACCGAGCTCCGCGCAGCGCTCGATCTCCGCGACCGCTGCGGGTACGTCCCAGAACGGTGTCGCCATTACCGGGACCAGTCGAGTGGGATCCTCCGCGCACCATTCGAGAAGGAAATCGTTGTAGGCGCGGACGCACTCCAGCATGAGCTCGGGGTCGCCCAGCTTGCGAAACCCCCCGGCGCCGAACCCGCCGACGTTTGGATAGAGGATCTGGGCGTGGATCTTCTCGGCGTCCATGAACGCGAGACGCGCCTTGGCGTCGTACATGCTGGCAGGTATGTCGTCGTAGCCGTCGCGAAACTCGGGAGGGGAGCCGTCGTGACCCGCCATCGAATAGGCGCCCGGCATTCCGACTGGGGTGTCGCCGACGAACCACAAGTCCTTGCCGTCGAGTTGGCGGACGTGGGGCACGAGATCGCCCCACTTCTTGCTGACCCGGGCGGTCCATACATCGGCCGGCTCGGTCAGATGGGTGTCGATGTCTATGACGTCGAATCGATCGAATACCGCTCGCGACATTGTGTTTCCCGCTCGTTCGGAATCGCAAAACCATAGCGCGTGAAATCAGGACGATCCAGAGCCGGCGTTCAGGCCGTGCGGCAGCCAGTTGAGCTGTTGAAGGTGGCACTTTCTGCGACCGATTCGCGCCGTGGTCGCACTGCCGTTGTCGACCGAGAAACCGCGGAACTGTCCGGCAGGTAGCCCGAGCATCTCTGCGATGAAGGTGCGAAGCGGGTCGCCGTGGCTGACCAGTACGACCGGCGCCGCGTGTCGGCCGTCGCGTAGGTCGCCGATGAGCGAGGAGATCCGTTGACGCACCGACTCGTAGGGTTCGATCTCCTCGCTGTGATGAAAAGGGTCGCGAAGATAGGCGTGAACGTCGGGATCTTCGTGCAGGTCGGCGAAGGTCTTGCCCTGCCACGCGCGCAGCCAGACCTCGGCGAGTCGATCGTCTGTGCGAACCTCACGCTTGCACAAACCGGCAATGATCTGCGCCGTTTCGAGAGTTCGCCGTTGCGGACTCGAGATGATCTCGCCGGGAGCGAGGTCGCGCAGCGCAAGCCCAACCGCTTCGGCTTGGGCGCGGCCGCGTTGATTGAGGGGTATGTCGGAACGACCGAGCAGGCGTCCCTGTTCGTTCCAGTCGGTAACGCCGTGCCGAACTAAGACAACCTGGGTCGCCACTGCGTCGACTCGAGCTTCTGCTCGCTGCTGCCCGGGGGCCCCGGTGAACGCTTATCGGCAGTGGACGAGCGTCTTGGCCCCGTCGGAGAACAGAACCTCGATCTTGTTCGACTCCTTGCAGGTCAGCACGATGCCGAGGCCGAAAGTGGCGTGGTTGATCAGCTCCGTAGGCTGGAACTTGTCCGATGTCGCGTACTTTCGTGCCTTGTCCGCGTCCTGGCTCTTCATGAGCTTGTCGTAGTCGGACGGCTCCAGAGCCGAGGGGACTCCGGCCTTTTTGGGTGCCTTGGGCCGGTAGGCGTGCTGCGCGCCGCAGGTGTTGCAATGGCACTTCTTGATCTTGCCATTCTCGATCGTTTCGACCGTGTGAGCGAGCATCATCTTGCAGCGTCCGCAGTAGCTGTCGATGCGATCGCCGATATTCGGTGCGGCCTTAGCCTCAGCCATAGTCAACCCCCGTATCGCCGGCTTGCAACTTTCGGGACCAAATCCTGGATCCTCGGCCAGCGTGGAATAAACGGCAATCGTATCATTCGCCGTCGGCCAAGTCGATAAACCCACCGGCGCGCCGTGGGTCCGTCTGCCGGGAGCGCCGGAATCCTCCGTCCTCGGGAAGCGCGGTTGGGTGGCGTTGGATTAGTAATGCTAATTCAGTATCAGCCGTTGGCGTCTGGTTGCGTTCGGCCCCACCACTCCTGCACCAGGTAGTCGTAGCTGCCCAGCTGGAATCCGATGATGGTTGCCAATCGCCTTGAATCGAACACCGGCCCGGCGGTGACGAGCGACAGCTTTTCGTAGTACTCCCGCAGGCTGGGGTCCATTCGATCCAGATTGCCGGTTCGTCGCGCTTCGAGGTATCCAGCGGGAACCTCCCGGACCAGATGCCCGACACCCCAGAAGGCGCGTCGCTTTGGATCGAGCGGGATCCGCGCGATCAGTGCGTCACCGATGCCGAATGGGTCGATCAGGGTCACCGCGGGACCGGAGGCGAAGCCGGTGAAGCCGATCACGCCGTGGACCTCGACGAATTTTCCGTCGGCCTTGGCCGCGTCGGTAGCGTATTGGATGCCCCTGCCACGCCAGGCGGCAGCCAATCTCGTGGCTTTCCAGGTCAGGTCCCGCTCGAGCCGAAGGTGCGCCAGGGAGCGCTCGTGGATGAGCCCGGGTTTTGCCAATCGCGCGGCCCCGAAATAGGAAGCGACGGCGGCTACCATGACGAGCGCCAAGGTGAACCCGGTGCCCCGCGGGCGGTTTCGAAACTCCGTAGCGACTCGATCCCAGCCAAAGCTCAACACCATCAATCCGGCGAATACGGGCGGAACCCAGAAGCGGCCGGAAAGAAAGTCCCCGCCG
>JANQHZ010001132.1 GCA_028282445.1 Candidatus Binatia bacterium
ACCGACCGCTTGCGTCCCGCCTTTTTGCGCGGAGGCTTGCGGCTTGCACCCGCCGGCCCCTTCGCCTCTTGCCCGTCAGCACCCGCCGACAGCGATGCCTTGAGCGCTTCCATTAGATCGATGATCTGGCCCTTGGGAGGCTCGCCCGGGGTCGCGACGATCTCCTGCCCCGCGACCTTTTGTTCGATCAGTGCGAGCGCTCTCGTCCGGTAACCGTCCTGGTATTTCTCCGGCTCGAATCGGTCGCTTGCCAGCTGATCGATCAGCTGAACCGCCAACCCGAGCTCGCCGTCCTTGATCGTCGCCCCTTCCCCGAGATCCAGTCCGTCGTAGTCGCGCACCTCGTCCGAGTAGAAGAGCGAGTGCATCATGAGACCACCGTCGGCTTCCCGGACGAGCACCAGCTGCTCCTTGCCGCGGCTGGCGAAGCGAGCCATCGCGGCGACACCGGCTTCGCGCATGGCATCGGCCAGGAGGCGGTACGGTTTCGCTCCCCCCTTGTCGGGCCCCAGCAAGTACGCCTTGTCGAAGTAGACCGGGTCGATCGCCGCGATCGGAACGAATTCTTCGATATCGATCGACTGATCCGATTGGGTGTCCAGTGCCTTGATCTCGTCGGGAGTGAGGACCACGTACTGCCCCTTGGAGTACTCGTAGCCCCGGACCGTTTCGCTCCGCGCCACGACTTCCTCACAGCCGGAGCAGACCAACTGCTGCTTGACCCGCGAATTGTCCGCTGCGTGCAACATGTTGAAATGCAGAGACTTCGACTGCGTCGCGGAGTACAACTTGACCGGGACGGAAACCAGCCCGAAGGTGATGGTCCCGCTGGAGATCGCTCGTGGAGCCATTCGACTACCCCTTTTTACAACGGTGTTTTCAGGCGCACGCTATCATCGGACCGCTGGATGGGGAAGTTTTTTGTAGGATGAGACTGTGGCGCGCCGCTCCCTAGACGCCTACCGGGACAAACGGGATCCGGTCCGCACCCCGGAGCCCTTCGGTGGCGAGCTCCGGCCTGGAACGGGCGCCCTCTTCGTCGTCCAGCAACACGCTGCGCGCAGCCTGCATTGGGACCTACGGCTCGAGATCGACGGTATCTTGGTCAGTTGGGCGATTCCCAAAGGACCGTCCGCCGATCCCGAGCAGAAACGCCTGGCGGTTCAAACCGAGGATCACCCTATCGAGTACGGAGACTTCGAAGGAGTCATTCCCGCTGGAAATTACGGGGCCGGCCCTATGATCCTATGGGATCGCGGAGTCTATCGGATCGTCGACGGCACGACGCCGGCCGAGGGATTGGCAGCGGGCAAGATCGATCTCGAGCTCTTCGGCCACAAGCTGCGCGGAAGATGGGCTCTGGTCCACCTGGCCAAGGGCGAGACCAGACGACAGTGGCTGTTCATCAAGAAGGCCGACCACTTCGCATCCGATGGCGACCTGATTGCCGACTGGCCGCAATCGGTCGTCTCCGGCCTGCGGGTCGACGAGCGCGCCGACCCCTCGGAAAGGGTCGGCGCGCTGGTGAGCAAGGCCCGGGGCACTGGAGCCCCGCGCGCATTACTCCGAAAAACAGACCTGGCGCCGATGCTCGCGGTCGCGGGAGACCACGCTTTCAGTGACGCCGAATGGATCTACGAGGTCAAATACGATGGGGTTCGCGCCGCGCTCGCGCGCCTCGCGGACGGCACTTTCCACTTCTCGTCGCGCAACGGCCTGGATTTCTCCGAGCGCTTCCCAGAGATCGCTCTTGTCGGTCGATACCTCCCTCACCATACCTTTGCGATCGACGGCGAAGTCATCGCCGTCGAGGAATCCGGCGCGGGTTCCTTCGAGCTTCTCCAATCGGGCCTCGGCGGACGACTGGGTTCCTCCGTTCGGGTCGTCATGTACGCGTTCGACCTGCTCCACCTAGACGGCTTCGATCTCCGCAGCCTCGACATACTCGCTAGAAAGGAGCTCCTCCGAGCCCTACTGCCGACGACCGGCCCGGTTCGCTACGCGGACCACCTGCACCAGCATGGCGAGGAGCTCTTCGAAATCGCACGCCAGCGCGGTCTGGAAGGAATCGTCGCCAAACGATTACGCACCCCATACCGCTCTGGTAAGCGCAGCCGCGACTGGTTGAAGCTAAAGCTCCCGCGGATCACGCGTCTTGCGGTCGTCGGTTGGCAACCAACACGCGGGTCACAGACACTCGGCTCCCTATTGCTCGGCTGGATCGTCGATGGCCGGCTCCGATTCGCCGGAAAGGTCGGCAGCGGGATCGACCGAGACACCGCTGCCGGCCTGCTCGCACGTCTGGAGACCATTCGTGTGGAGGCTCCAAAGCTCGAAATCGATGCGACCGACATCCCAAGGAGGGCGGTCTTCGTCGAGCCGGAGCACGTTGCGCTGGTGCGCTACACCGAAGCGACCTCGCGAGGCCTGCTGCGCCATCCGGTGTTCGTTGATCTCGACGAAGCCGCCGACTGGCGCGATTGCGTTTCACCGGCCGAGGTCGGCGCCGAGCCGGGCCACGAGAGACCGACCGCCCCACCCGATCGATCGTCCGCGAGCACGTGGTCACCGACCAACCTCGACAAGGTCTACTGGCCGGCAGAGGGGTATCGCAAACGGGACCTGCTCGAATACTACCAAGCGGTGTGGCCGTACATCTCGCCCTACCTGCGTGACCGACCGCTCGTTCTCACGCGCTACCCGGACGGGATCGACGGCAAGAGCTTCTTCCAAAAGCACGCTCCGGAGCATCTACCCAGCTGGGTCGGCACCGTCACCGTCGGCGGAGTGCGAGCCGTCGTCTGCAACGACTTGGAGTCGCTTCTCTACGTGGCCAATCTCGGTTGTATCCCGATTCATATCGCAGGCGCGCGCGCCGACCGGGCCGACCGTCCCGACTGGCTGGTACTCGACCTCGATCCAAAGCAAGCCCCCTTCGAGCACGTCGTCCGGGTCGCCCGTCACCTGGTCAAACTTCTGACCGACGTGAGTCTTCCGAGCTTCATCAAAACTTCCGGACAGACCGGGCTGCACGTCATGGTCCCACTGCCCGCCACGGCTCGCCACGACGACGCCAAGATGCTTGCCGAGGTCATCGCCAAAGTGACGGAATCCGAGATCCCGGAAATCGCCACCGTCGCCCGCCCACTAGCGGAGCGGCGCGGAAGGGTCTACATCGACTATCTTCAGAACGGCCGCGGCAAGACGATCGCAGCGCCCTACTGCGTCCGGCCAGCACCGGGCGCCCCCATCTCGATGCCGCTGCGTTGGCGGCAGGTCACCTCTCGACTGACCCCGAAGCGATTTACCATCAAGACGTCGGTCGCGATGGTACGCAAGCTCGGAGATCCGATGAGGTGGCTACTGGACGGTTCCCTCGAAGTAGACGAAATGCTGGCGGCGATCGCCCGCCTACGCGAGCGACTGGGCGGTCTTTCCCAATAGCTCGGCGACTTCAGCGAACTCGCTCGCTTCGCGGTAGCGCCATACGTGCACGACCTCGGTGACGCCCATTTCGGCCAGCTCGTTTGCCTCGCGCCTCACCGCGGCTTCACCCGCGACCGGAAGCGTGGTCAGGACCACGACTTCGGGGCT
>JANQHZ010001183.1 GCA_028282445.1 Candidatus Binatia bacterium
CGTGGATACGGTCGAGCGCGCGCTGCCAATCGTTCGCCTCCGGCGCGAAGAGCCCGACTTGCGGAATCATTCGGCCGACGGCTTCTCGCGTCGAGATCGCTTTGATCTCGTTCTCTGCGGCCTTGTGAAGGAAGTAGATCGCAGTCAGCGGTGTGCTCTGATTGACGCCGCTAATGCCGAGGTCGCCGAAGAAGGGAGTCCCCTGCAGGGCCGGCTCGGCGGAGCCGTCGACGAAGGTGAGGTCGTCGCTCAGGATTCTCGTCGATGCTGCTGATGCCTTTGCCAGGGTCGATTTTCCGGCTCCGGACTCACCGACGAAGAGATACCCCTTGCCCGCGCGCTCGACTCCGGCCGAGTGGACGAACAATCCGCCGCGCTCGAGTGCACGCGCTGCGAGGATGACGCGGATGACGGTGTCGCAGCCGTAGTCGCGATAGACGATGTCGCGCTCGTAGTCGATCGCGTCTTGCAGAATACGGCATGTCCGCTTCGAGCGCCTCCATTCTCCACGGGCGTTGCCGCGTGCGATGGTGGTGACGTCGCCGTCACGCAAAACGTCGACCCCACTCCATGCTGTCGGGCTGAAGGGGATCTTCGGGTTTCGCTCGACGTGGTGGTCGACGACTTCGGCTTCGCTGTCGCCTGATTCGCAGAAGAAGTTGCCGTATCGCTGCTCGATCTGTCGCCAGAACACGCTGTGGTCCGAGCGCAACTGAATCGGGACTCCCGCGATCCGAAGATTTTCTTGTCTCGGTCGAGTTTCGATGTTGGCCTGCATGGTTCGGCTCGAGAACCCTACGGCTGTCTCGCTCCGACTGTCAATTCCACTTGGGCCTGGCCGCTCGGCGTTGGCGCCGATATGAGACCTGTGTGCGACCATTCTGGCATGCCGTTTCCCTGATCCGATCGGCTGACCCACCGTCGGTTGCGACACCGAGACTGGTGCGTGCGCTGCTCGGTTCGGCAAATCGTGCCGATCTGACTTATCACGGTGATCGCATGTGGCCGGCCCTGCGGCATGGCGAGGGTTTCCGGGTTCGTGCGGCCGGCGCGGCTGACGCCGAAGCCGGCAGGATCGTCCTCGTCGAGACTGGCCCGCGGGTCGAGGTTGCACGAGTCCGGGCTCGAACGGGAGATGCGATCTCCCTGTGCGCCGATGCCGATCCGGAATTCGCGGAAACGGTTGGTGCTGCAAGCATCTTGGGTTGCGTCGACGCAGCGAGTCGGCGCTCGAATCCGACGGTGCGACGCACGCTGTTGGACCTGGCCGAATCAACCGAGCCCAGCCCAGCCGCCGAGACCGTGCGCGAGAAGTATGACTTTCAGGCGTCTTCCTATGCGGCATCGCAAGCCCCGGAGATCGATGCGGCGCTGCTCGACTTGGTCATGGGCGAAGTCGGGGCCGGGGCGCGTGTGCTGGTCGTCGGAAGTGGTAGCGGTCGCGAATGCTGCGCGTTGGCCGAGGCCGGGGCGCGTGTCGAGGGCATCGATTTCTCCGAGGCGATGATCGCCGCCGCACGGCGGCGAGCTGCGGCCCGCGAGCTTACGGTCGCCTTTCGATGTGAGAACGTCGCGAGCTTTCGGCCGCCGGCCGAATCGTATGACGCGGTTCTGTTCACCTACGACGTCTACAGCTTTCTTCGCGGTCGAGCGTATCGCGTCGAAGTCTTGAAGCGGATTAGTTCTTGGCTTGGCTCGAGTGGCGCGATCTTCCTATCGGCGCGCCGCGCGGTCGAAGCTCGCCCGCGAATCATGCTGACGCTGCAATGGGTGCTCGCGCGCGGCTCCCGCGAATGGGGCGATTCGCACACCCGTTGGATCGACTCCGAGGGGACGCTGCGTCGTTCTTTCGTGCATTACTTCACGCCGGCGCAGGTTGCCGCCGAGATCGCCGAGGCGAATTTGCAAATGTCGGATTGGATGGGGGGCCACTGCGTTCTACGTCCTCGTCCCCAGCGGGATCGGACCTCGGCTCGGTGATGACGAGCTCTGCCCGTCCGTCGAGCGCGAGGTTTCTGAAGGCGTTGATGCTCTTTGCGCTGGTCGTGCTCGTCACAGGGCCGCGCTTCAATCGCATGGACCTCGGGCTCTCTGGTTTGACCCGCTCTCCCGAGGTCGCCGGCGTCGCGCCATACGATGCGGCGAATTACGCGGATTGCGTGCGCTGGTGGCGCGGCGAGCCGGTCGTGCAGCCGCTGGCGACTCCGTTCTCGCGGCGACTGCTGGGCCCGGCGATTGCCAGTCTGCTGCCGGCTGAACCGATGACCGCGCTGAATGTCGTGAATGTGCTCGCGGTCTACCTGGCGGCCCTGGCCGTATTCGCGGCGCAGCGATCGCTCGGGCAGCGTGACGCCGTGGCTTGGCTGGTGTGCGGGTTGTACGTGGTTTCGTTCCCGGTCTTCTACTACGGAGCGATTGGCTACATCGATCCGGTCGTGTTGTTGTTCCACTCGCTGTTCGTTCTCGGCCTCTGCTGGGGCTCGGCGCCGGCGTGTGTGTTGGCGTTGGTGTTGGGCTGTATGGCCAAGGAGTCGATGCTGATCGCCGTTCCGGTATTCTTGGTGGCGAGCGCATCGCGTGAGAGTCGCTCGATCGCGTTTCGGCAGGCGGTGTTCGCCGTCGCGGCGGTCGCGGCCGTGCTTTTCGCTGCGAACGAGTTGCTTCCTTACGAAGTGGATCGCGTCCATCCGCCACAGGTCACGATATTGATCGGGAACCTGTTTCGCGAGCGCGCCTGGGCCAGCCTCACACTGACCTTCGGCCCACTCGGCGCGGCGTTCGTCGCGTGTCTGGGGTTAACGGTGTTGCGCCGCCGATTGCTCGAGCACGATCTGGCGGTTCCCCTGATGGTCGGTGTCGTAGCTACGCTCGTCGCCGTGCTGCTGAGCTTTTGGGTCGTGGTGGTCGATGGGAGGTTGTTGTGGACCGCCTACCCATACGTCGTTGCCATGCTCGGCGTGATGTTGAGCGATACCGCCACAGCCCGGCCGGACGCGTCAAGATAGTGCCGTCTAACTCGAGCGCAGCGGTCCTCTCAGCGCGGGGAGAGTACCAAGAATCCGCCACCAACGATTGCAGTGGCTACGATCGCGAAGTCCAGCATCGGAACTCATCCAGCGCATCCGAAGCTAACCCGCCGTCACGTACCCCCGGGTGTATTCACTCCGTTGGCGCCACCGCGGAGCTCTTCCCCGCCCCTCCAGCACCAATAGCAACAACCCGATGACGCTCAGGGCAAAGCCTTCGTGCAGCCCCGGTGTTGTGTAGTCGAAGACAACCCGGCTGCTCCCCGCGGGGATCGTTACCAGCCGGAACCGACCGTTGGCGCGGTGCACCGGTCGGAGTTCGCCGTCGACGCGCGCCGACCAACCTGGCGACCAGGTGTCGAACAGCATCAGATACCCTGCAGACGGGCTGTCGACCTCGAATGCCACATGGGTAGGTCTATCTTCCGTCAACCGGACGACGGCTGGACCGCCCGGAGGGTAGGACGGTAGGTCCGACTCGACGACGGCGCGCGCTTCTGGATCGAACCTCACATCCTGCGCCATCAGCGACGCTTGGTGGTGGTCGGGCGCCACTACGACAGACTGCACCACCTGCGCCCTGGGCAGCGATCCCGAGACACGGTAGACATGACCGTCGACCGGCACGCCGAGCACGCGCTCCAGCTCCGGCTCTGGGCTCGGTCGCTCCAGGAACATCAACCGGGTACCCAACTGCCGCAGCAACGCTAG
>JANQHZ010000057.1 GCA_028282445.1 Candidatus Binatia bacterium
GTCTCGGTCGTGTATTTCGGCGCCTCGATCGCCGATCTGGAAGACGCCGGCTACCGGCAGATTCGCTTACCGGCAGTCGAGCTGTTCAAGCTCGCGAACTACCCGCTGGAGATCGAAGGCGGAATCTTGGCGGAAGAATGCCGCGCGCTTCTGGGTGATTCCCCTGGGTAGCCGGTGGACGCGCGCCATATGGCCACAACCTGACGCCCGCCCCCGACGGTCTCGTGGCGCCGTGACTTTGCTTTCCACGATCGTACTTTCCCGTCGCCACCCGCCGCGGGCATCAGGCAGGGTAGGGCGTTAATGGCTGAGCTGATCTCATTCTATACGGAACGCCTCGTGATGAGGCCTTGCCAACGCGAGGACGTCGACGCTTTGCACAGCGTCTGGACGGACCCCGGCGTTCGCCGCTACCTGTGGGACGATACGGTCATCGACCGCGATACCGCGGAGGAGGTCGTCGATGCCGGTATCGCGGGGTTCGAAACGCATCGACTCGGCATGTGGACAGTACGGCCGGTCGACTCGATCGACGTCATCGGCTTTTGCGGGTTTCGCCGCCTTCCGGACGAAGGCCCGTTCGAGATCCTATACGGAATCCTGCCAACTCACTGGGGCCGTGGCCTGGCCTGCGAGGCGTCGCGTCCGGCGCTCGACTACGCTCTCAAGGGGGTTGGACTGGAACAAGTCGTCGCCGCTACCGATCCGCCGAACACCGCATCCGTTCGCGTCATGGAGAAGCTCGGGATGAGCTTCTGGAAACGCGAAATGTTCGAAGGGCAGGAAACCATCTTCTACCGCGTGAGCCGCCACCCTGGACCATAGCGTAGCAGCCCGTCCTACTTTGTGGACGGACTGCTATCGGCTGCTTTCCGACGCGTGACGCTACAGCTCGATCTCGGAAATCTTCTCGGCTTCGATGTCTTCGCTGCAGTAGGGCATGTCGACCCATTCCTCGGCCGAGTAGACCCTGGTCATGTCGGCGTAGTGGGGAGATGCCGGATCTGTCGACTGCGAGTAGGTCAGCACGGCGAACGCGTCAGGGCATTCGCTCTCGTCCCAGGTGACCGTTTGGATGTAGCTGTTGCCGGCGCGGATGTTGCCGATCCCCTGATCGTCTACGTAGCGTCCCGAAATTGCGCTGAACATTGAAGACGCGTCACCGCCGTGGATCGGAATGCGATCGTCGCCGTCGGATCGGTACTGCACCTCACCCCAGGGGCGATCCATCGGCATTCCCCGGCGCACGAGCTCGTCGACCGCATCGCCGACGCCTAGCTTGACTGCTTCGACGATTGCCGGGTCGGCTGTGTTGAGCTCACGCGGAGTGTAGACGGGATCCTCGGGGTCGAACGGAACTGCCCAGAATCCGGCCGGCATCGATACGTTGTCCCAAAACTCTTGCCAGATGTGGGAGCCGACGCTGTCGACGTCGAAGCGTCCGTCCCAGGTGGCGAGCACGTCGCACGCTTCCGCGGCGGTGGCCGGGTTGTCGGAGTACGCTCGCCAGTCCTCGACCTCCGAACAGAGCGTGACGACGTCGTCGCGAATGAGCTCGCCGCCGATGTTGCGGTTGCCGTACAGCATCTCCTGCATCAGCTCGAGGTTGAAGCCCGCCGGTCCCAAGCCGTCGGTCCCGTCGAGGCGCTCCTCGATCTGGACGAAGCCCTGGCGTGTGCGGAAGGACTGTTGCACGCCTTCTAGTCCGATGATCGGCGAGAAACCTTCGAGAAGCTGGTCGGGGTTGGAAAGCCAATAGCTGTCGTTGCAGTTGGCGACGTACGTGCTCGTGTCGAGCGACGGCAGATCGGCAGGCCCGAGGATTCCGTCGCGAATACCCGGTTCGCTCCCGAGATCGCACTCGCTGCGAGACCCGTCGAGGGACGGAAATCCCTGTGAGGTGAGCAGGCCGGTCAGCGAAGTGTCGCTGCACTCTTCGAGCTTCTCGCTGGTGACGTGAGGAACGGCCCCGATATCTGCGTAGTACGCGCGGCCTCGGCGGTCGGCCGCGATGGTGTTGACCCAAGGGACGCCGAGCAGCTCGAGAGCCTCAGCGATCTCGTCGGTGTTTTGCGCCTTGCCCATCTCGAACCACTGCACGAGCGCGGTGGTGTTGAATAGGTTGGCGTCCGCCGCGGCCAGGACGGTTCCAAACGCGGTCGGCCACCCGCCGACGATCTCGTTGATGGCGCCGATGTCGACGATCGGGCCAACGTGACTCATGTAGATCGTTTCCGTGCGGGTCTCGACGCTGCCGTCTTCGAGCGCGACTTCGGCGCTGACTTCGATCGGCTCGATGTCGCGGATCTCGCCGTCGAAGCGGTACCTCAACGGATCGTCCTCGAGGATCTGGAGCTCGAAGAAAGCGAAACGGCGGGCGGTCGAGACGGTGTGCGACCAGGCCACATTGCTGTTGAAACCGATATTGATGACCGGGAGCCCGTGCAGCGACGCTCCCATGACGTCGTAGACGCCGGGAATGGTGAGGTGGGCGGTATAGAAGCGCTCCGGCCCGGCCCATGGGAAGTGCGGGTTCCCGAAGAGAATGCCGTATCCGGTTTGCGAGGCATCCGAGCCGACCGCGATCGCGTTACTCCCCATCTCGGTCGGAGGAGTCAGACCGAAATCGGTAGCGGCGAGCTCGAAGCTTTGTGGAGCACGGGAATCTGACTGCGCGACGGTCTCGGATGGCGGAGTCGCCGCGATGATCGCGTCGGTGAGCGGTCCGGTCGATCCGCGCAGGATGAGCTTGCGAAACACCTTTCCGAGGTCGGTATCGGTGATCTCTCGCACCCATTCGGCATTGCGACAGCCTTCCGGTCCTTCGGCCAGGCCGTCGACGCCGGTGTCCGCGAGGTAGCGATTCATACCGTCCGCGAACCCGGTCACGACCTGGCGTAGGTCGGCCGGCGCGGAGCCGAGGAACTCTTCGTCGATGTACTCGTCGGTATTGTAGAAGCCGTAGATGAAGTCGTCCTCGAGATCGCCGTCGTCGCCCAGGAGCAGCATGGAGTGACCGTTGGCTCGCACCACCTCCTTCATCAAGACGCAATAGTTGTCCTGTGCGTAGGCGTATCCATACCCGAGTCCGACACCGTAGTAGTCGTCCGCGGTGATGTGAGGAATCCCGTAGCGGGTTCGTACGATCCTGACGCCGTTGTCGCCGCCGCTGGAATCGTCGTCCGAGCAGCCGATTGCCGCCAGTGCCAGTGTCGCAACGACGAGGAGGGTTCGGATAGCGAGCATGTAGGTCTCCTAATTGGTCCGCCTTCCTTTGTCTCACATTAGAACGGGCCCGGCCACACCGCGGCGGTCGTTTCGCTGTTCTCTCCGACCGCCCCCCGGACTGGTAGAGCCGGCTGCACGCTTCCACTATCTTGCGCGATTGTGACCCTAGGCCTGTGCAGAAAATCGCCGGTTCGGCGCCTCGATTTGGCGGGAGATCCCTCAGCTTCTCTGCTGCCATACGTCTTTATCGGCCTATTTACCCTGGTGTCGTTGGTGTACGGCTGCGCTTCGGTCGCGCCCCCCGGGATGTCCGAGGTCGGAGAGGCGGATCCGCTTCGGCTCGCTCCGTCGGAGAGCG
>JANQHZ010000062.1 GCA_028282445.1 Candidatus Binatia bacterium
GAACGCAACCGTCACCGCTGCGAGCGCGGCAGTGCGTCGACTCGCCCCGAACGCGCGTGCGGCGAATCCGGCGCCGACGAGGCAGGACATCCAAAGTAGACCACCCGCCACTGCCAGTAGCGAGTCGTCCCGCGTTGCCAGCATTGCCCAGGCCGATGGAACTTCGCCCAGCGGCAAGAAATACTCATAGAAGCCCCACTGATCTGGTGCCTTCTCGGCCGCGCTGCCTCCGGTCTGAACCCAGCGCCCTGCCCGCAACAGGTGATAGGTCAGCGCATCCCATGCCAGCGGCGGCGCAACCAGCCCGCGCAGGACCCGCAGCGAGGCGAGAACGCCGCCGAGCCCGTACGCGACTCGTTCCAGCCAACTCGTCTCGACGGTTAGGTAGCGCCACACCGAACCAACGTCCGCACACAGCGTCTCCCAACCGGACCTTCGCCATTCGCCACGCAGCGAAGCGACCGCGGCAAGCCCGACCCATAGCGGTAGCGCAATCTCGAGCCGAAAAGCCTCGAAGAAGAGGAGAAACATCGTCACCACCGACAGTGACCAGTAGGATGCCACCATCACCGCAGCCCAACGCGCTAACCTCGTACGCCGCGGAAGAATGCGCGTCGTCGCCAGGTGGCACGTCCACAGACAGCATCCGAGAATCGCGCCGGCCAACAGCGCTCCCCCCACGGATTCCGCCAATGCAAGGATCGAGACAACGCTCACTGCACGCTCGTTCGCTCGATTCTGCTGGCGAGGTCTCGCGTCATCCAGCGACCGATTTCATGCGGAGCCTCGACGTATCCGAGATTGCGGTAGAACGCTGCTCCTCCGCCGACCCGGCTGACGACCAGGTCGGGTCGGAGCTGCCCGATACTGTACTCGAGGTCGCGTTTCGAGTGTCCCGGAATGAAGATCGCGCCGGTAGAGTGCGGAAGGTGCGCGACGACACGATCGCTCTTGCCGAGCAGGTCGATGGCACTTCGACGAGCAAAGTACGGAATCGCCCCCGCCGTGCTGACGGCGATGGTGATGTCCTCGGGCGTCCGGGCTCGAATCACCAGGCCGTTCGCCGTCCATTGGTGATCGAAATTCACGTAGTAGATGCCAGAGTAGATCCAGGCACAGAAGTGGGGAATGTTCATCGGCGCATAGGCCAGGAGCGCGACCACAAGCGCGGTGAGCGCGGCTCGACTCGGGTCCGACCATCGACGTTGGCAAAGATCGAGTACTACCGCGCCGCAGAGCGCGAGGCCCGGGATCGCGACCGTCACGTAACGATTCGCAATCCCGAACTCTTCCCAAGCATCCCCACCGACGTAGATCGAGTAGGCGACCTGAGCGACAATCACCGGCGCCAACATGCGAACACCACGATGCTCGCGGTAGTCGCGAAACAGCAGCCCGACCGCAGCCAGTGCGAAAGCGCTGCCCGAATAGGGCAGAGTATGAGCCATGAAGACTTCCAAGCCCCGCCAGATCCTCGCGGTCGCGGCCAGACCGGTCATCTTCAGGTAGTATGTATTCGGCAACACATCGCCGTAATAGGCCATCCGAAACGCCGCGTGAGCTAGCCAAACCCCCGCGACCGGCAAGAGGATCATGGACAACGTGCGCATCCGCCGTCCGGGCTCGACCGCAAGTGCCGCGGAGATCGAGAGCGCTCCTGCGGTTACTGCAAAGTCGGCGCGGCTCAGGACTCCGAGCGAGAGCACAAGCGAAATTCCGAGAGCTCGCTGCGGTGAGACGGTGCCTTTCGAGCCGATGACGAGCAAGAGGCACGAATCGACCAGCAGGCACAACAGACCGACCTCCATGCCACGGAGAGTCCAGAACATCAGCGGTGCGCAAAGCGCGGTCGCTCCCAAAGCGTAGACCCTCGACACGGTGGACGAGAGCGAGAGCGACGAGCACAGTCGTTCGACGACCCAAAGATTCGCCAACAGCGTCGCCGCGCCGCTGATCATGACCAACAGCGAGACCTTGGCTTCGGAAACCGGTAATAGGTGCAACAGCGCCATCCACAGCGTCCACAAAAAGTTGGTGTAGCCTTCTACCGGGGCACCACCTGCATTCCAGACGAGCCCGGCCCCTTCGGAGAGGTTGCGCGCATAGGTCATCGAGATCATCGCGTCGTCGAACAGCGAAAAATACGTCACGCCACCGTGATCGGCGCCGCTCGACCAGATGAAGGCCGCGTAGCAGGTGACGGCCAGCGCCAAGACCGGAATCGCCACCCACAGGGGCGCTCGCTTTGCCGCGCTGTCGCTTTGCGTCGGCTTCGACTTCAAATCGGTTCGGGGCTCTTGGCTCGACAACTCCATCGCCGCCCCTCCTCAATGCGACGAAAACGCGTCTGAAATGGTTGCCGCGATAGCGTCCGCTACCCATTCGAGACCCTTGTTCGAAAAGTGGATCCCATCCAGGATGAACAGGCTGCCGACGTCTCGTTGCTCTTCGACCCGCATCGCGAGGTCAACCAGCAGCCAGCCGCGTTCGGAGGCGATCTCTCGAAGCGCACCACAGTACTGCTCGTGCCACTCGAGCGCCTGCGCGGCGCTGGTGACGAAACCGTCGTCGATGAGATACTGCGGAACCCCCAATCGGGGATGCGCGGTCGGCGGGGTGACTGCGACGACTGTGATGCCGAGTGCCTCGAGATGGTCACCGATCTCGTTCAGGTTACGGCGAAAGTGATCGAGGGGAACTCGCGCTCGATCGAGCGGTTTGCTCGCGGTGGCGGTTTTCGCGATCGCCCACTGGATGAACCGAGATCCATCGATCAGCTCCGCCGACCAGCCGGGATTCAATCGTCGTGCCGCTTTCTCTTCGTCCGGAGCGCCGTAGGCGAGCCAGTGGTCGTTCCACCCGTACTGAATCACCGCCACCTGCGGATCGAGAGCGTCGGCCCAGCGCTCGACCAGGATCTTGCCCTGGTACGTCGAATAGCCCGGTACGCCGAGATTGACTACGTCGATCTTCGCGAACTCGTCCAGCCCAGCGCCGAGGCGGACACGCAGCTTCTGAGTGTAAGACGGCTGATACACACACGAGTCCCCAAAAAGAGCGACCCGAAACCACTTCTGCGGCCGCGGAAGAATCCAATCCTTGCCGCGGAAGCCCTCTCGATTGCGAACCCCGCCGGGAGGGAGCGTCCAGAACAGGTCGGGATCGCGGCGCAAACGCACCATGACCTCTGGCCGGGGATAGCCGAACTGGACGACCCCGGCGCCGTCGGCCCGGAAACCGGCCATTCGCAGGGCCATCTCCGGCCACAGCAGCAACAGTCCGACCGTCGCCACGGCGAGAAACAAACCGGCTTTCGTAGAGCGTCGCGCTGCCCATACGCCGATCGCCGTACTGCCGGTCATCAGTCCGGCCAGCGTCCACGAGCCACCTTCGTTCCCGGCCAGGATGAGCCACCACGCCGCCAGCGCAGGAACGCCGAGAGCGATCCCGATGATCCAGGAGGCGAAGCGTCGATCGGGGGCACTGCTCATCGGTTGTGGGGTCATGACTCGCGTCGGTATCCTTGGTCGCAAGGTGAGCAATTCAACCCGCGCGCCTGCGCGCACCACCTTGGTGATGACGCCCGCCGCAGACAACCCGAGTCAGCTGGAAAACTGCGACAAGCCCACGGTATCGGACTCGGGAAATTTGGGGCGGCGTCGACCGGATCGTGGCAGGAACTGGAGAAATCGCGAATCGCTGCGCCCACGGGCCGTTAGTAACCAGCCGTGGGCGTCGAAACAAGAGCTCAGATCCCGAGTCGGAGGCGCGACCAGAGAACCCTATGCAAGTTCAGCGCGAACCCGCGTCGGACATCGGAGATTCGCGGCGACGTCGACCCGGTCATAGCCGGAACTGGAGAATCGGGAATCGCTGCACCCACGGGTGGTGCGGGCGCCCCTTCGATGTCGTACCAAGCTGAGCCGGTACGCCCGAGAGGCCGGGGTTGACAGGACACCGGAATCCGATTGTGTCCACGGTGGGCGCGCAACCGTCGGGAATTGGGAAAGCTCAATAATGGCAAGTGAACGTCGAACGCTCGGCTCGAGAAAAGAATCGGTGAGGCGGGAAACCGGGACCAGACGACCGGTGGCGCGCCGTCGCAAGACACTCGCCCTGATCGCGCACGACGGAAAGAAGACCGACATGCTCGCCTTCGCAACCGATCACCAGTCGGTCCTCAAGCGCTATCGACTGGTCGGCACCAACACCACCGGCACCCTGCTGGCCGAGAAGACCGGTCTCAAAGTAGAAGCGATGTTGTCCGGGCCGATGGGCGGCGACGCCCAGATCGCCGCCATGGTCGCCCAGGGCGAAATCGCCGCCGTGTTCTTCTTCGTCGACCCGCTCGGCAAACACCCACACGATCCCGACATTCAGACCCTGATGAGAATCTGCAACGTCCACAACGTCCCTCTCGCGACCAGCCCGGCAACGGCCGGTTTCATCATCTCCAAAAACGCCCTCTGACCCACGCGCTTCGGTGCACGACTCGGTTCTTCCTCTCCGATGAACACAGACTGTAAGCTCGCCGCCTTGGGAATGGCGAACGCGCTCGGCGACGCAGCAGATGCGATCGCGCCCCGCCTCTTTGCCGGCGAGAGCGGCCTGGTCGAACGGCGCGAGGCCGTTCCCGATCGCACGATGTTCCTCGGCGAGCTCGCCGCCGGACCGCTACCCGAGATTCCACAACGGCTGGCGCGTTATCGCTGTCGCAACAACGCGATTTCACTAGCGGCGCTGCAAAGCATCGACGAGCCGATCCGGGCCGCCATCGATGACTTCGGTCCCCACCGCATTGCGGTCATCTTCGGAACCAGCACCTCCGGCGTATCCGACGCCGAGGACGCCCTGCGACACCAGAGGGACCACGGCGGGCTGGCACCGAGCTTCGCCTACCAGCAGCTCGAATTCGGCGGCGGCGCCGGCTTTATCGCCGACTACTTCGGCATCACAGGGCCGACCTACTCCATCTCGACCGCGTGCTCCTCCGGCGCACGTGCGCTGGCATCGGCTCGCTCGCTGCTCGCGCTCGGGGCGTGCGATGCGGTGATCGCGGGCGCCACCGACAGCCTGTGCAACCTCACCATTTTCGGGTTCTCCGCGTTGCAGGCCATCTCCGACGAGATCACCAACCCCTGCAGCGCAAATCGCAAAGGTCTGTCACTGGGAGAGTCGTCCGCACTGTTCCTGGTGACTCGAGCGAGCGACGGCGTGCAGCTTCTCGGCGTCGGCGAGTCGAGCGAGGCGCACCATATGTCGGCCCCCGACCCGACCGGTGCTGGTGCCGAAGCCGCCATGCGGGGAGCGTTGGCCGATGCCGGAGTCGACGCCGGCGATGTGCTCTATCTCAACCTGCACGGCACCGGCACCCCGCTGAATGATGCAATGGAGTGCGGAGCCGTGCATCGCGTGTTCGGCGAACGCACGCCGTGCAGCTCCAGCAAACCTTTGGTCGGCCATACCCTCGGCGCAGCCGGGGCCACTGAAGCCGGGTTCTGCTGGCTCGCGTTGCAAGCTGCCAACGGCGGAAGTCTACCATTGATCCCGCACCTCTGGGATGGAGTGCGAGACCCCGCGCTACCGCCGTTGCGCCTAGCCGATGAATCGACTGCCATCCCTTTCGAAAGCCGGGCCGTGGTCGCAACCAATTCGTTCGGGTTCGGCGGCAACAACTGCGTACTCGTGCTCGGACGCGATCGATGATGGCTGTC
>JANQHZ010000089.1 GCA_028282445.1 Candidatus Binatia bacterium
GCTTGACGCCCCCGCCGCCGCTTGCGTTGACAGCGCAATAGCAAACGGGCATCGAAGTTGGCGATGAAGGTCCTGGTAACGGGAGGCACAGGCTATATCGGCGCGCACGTCACCCGCGGACTCGCCGAATCCGGGCACGATCCGGTCATTCTCGACGACCTGCGCGCGTCGAAGCGTGAAAGGGCCGAAGGTTTCGTCCTGGAAGCAGTCGCGCTCGAAGACACCGAGGGTTTGTTCGACGTGTTCGCGCGGCATCGCCCGGACGCGGTGATCCACCTCGCGGGATCGATCAGCGTCGGCGAGTCGGTGCGCAATCCCGAGCTCTATTGGCAGAACAACCTCGGCGGCGGCGCCAGTTTGTTGCTCGCGTGTGCGCGCTACCCGGTCCAAGCATTTCTGTTTTCATCGACCGCTGCGGTGTACGGTGACACGACCGTCTCGCCGATCCCGGAAACTGCGCCGATGCAACCGACCGCACCCTACGGATCTTCGAAACTGGCGTTCGAGCGTCTGCTGCACGGCAGTGCAAAGAGTCTCGGCATGCGATCGGCCGCCCTTCGCTACTTCAACGCCGCCGGCGCCAACCCGCAGTGGATGGTCGGGGAAGAGCATGAGCCCGAGGAGCACCTCATCCCCAGAGTCATCGGTTCCGTCTTGGAGAACCGCGCCTTGCAAGTGTACGGCAATGACTACCCCACCGGCGACGGAACCTGCGAGCGCGACTATATTCATGTCACCGATCTGGCCAGCGCACACGTCGCCGTCATCGAAGCCGACGAACTCGAAAGCGGCAGGAGTTTCAACGTCGGCACCGGTCACGGAACGTCGGTGACGCAGGTCATCGATGCAATCGGAAAACGCTTGGAACGCGAGCCGATCGTCGAAGTCTCGGCCCGGCGTCCGGGCGATCCGGCGTCGCTGGTCGCCGATCCGACCGCCCTGAAGAGCAATCTCGGATGGCGGCCCGAGCATTCTTCGATCGAAGAGATCGTAGACTCGGCCGTTCAGTGGGACCTCGTACGGCGCGAGCGAGCAGCCTGAGCGGAAGATCGACGATGGCTCGCAAGAAGATCCTCTACTTTTTCTCCTTCAACTCGCCGTACGCGGCGCTCTCCGACCTACGCATCGACCAGATGGTCGACAAGGTAGACGCCCGACTCGAGCCCATCCCGCTCGTACCACCGCCATTGGATCCACCGAGCGGGCTTGCCGCCCAGCTACAGCAAAGCAAGATGGAGTATATGGCCGAAGACTGCGTGCGTTGGGCAAAGCGGCTGTGCATTCCATGGTCGCCGCCCGCTGCCGGGCCGGTGGACACGCGCGATGCGGTTGCCGGGTACTACTACGCGCGTGAACGCGGCAAAGAGCGGGACTACCGCAATGCGGTGTTCCGCAGCCGCTGGTGCGAGGGCAAAGACATCGGAGACCGAACCGTTCTCGCCGCCTGCGCGTCCGACTGCCGACTGTCGGCGAACGATTTCCTACAAGCGCTGCGCACGCGCCATTACCACTCCCAAGTGGATGACGCGATCGGCCGCGCCCTGGAGAACAGTGTCTTCGGGGTTCCGACCTTCGTGGTGGATGGCGAACGTTACTGGGGCAACGACAGGCTGGAGTTTCTACTCGAAGCCGTCGAACGCGACGACTGAACCAAGACAGGATCCCCACATGCCAATCGAAGAGTACGCTCAATTGGACGCTCTCGGACTCGCCGCGCTGGTCAACCTCGGTAAGGTCAAGCCGAGCGAGTTGACTGAAGAGGCCATTCGCCTCATCGAGAAGCACAACCCCGAGCTCAACGCCGTGGTCTACAAGATGTACGACCTCGCACGCGAGCGAGCGAAAGAGCTCGACTCCACTGCATCCTCGGCGCCGTTTCACGGAGTTCCGTTCCTGCTCAAGGATATCCTCGGCGACTACCGCGGCGTCCCGACCACCGGCGGTTCGCGCTTCATGGCCGGGAAATCGGCGGCCTTCGATGCGACCCTAACCAGCCGCTACAAAGACGCGGGACTGGTGATCCTCGGGAAAACCAACGCCCCGGAGTTTGGAATCCTTCCGACCACCGAACCGCACGCCTACGGTCCGACCTGCAACCCGTGGAGCTTGGAACACTCCAGCGGCGGATCGAGCGGAGGCGCGGCTGCGGCCGTCGCAGCGGGAATCGTACCCGCCGCCCATGCCAACGACGGAGGCGGATCGATTCGAATTCCGGCGTCATGCTGCGGTCTGTTCGGCATGAAGCCGACCCGGGCACGCAACCCTCTCGGCCCCGTGATCGGCGACGGCCTCGGCGGCTTGATCTGCGAGCACGTCGTAACCCGTACCGTGCGCGACAGTGCAGCTCTACTCGATGCGACACACGGTCCGGAAGCGGGCGATCCGTACCACGCGACGCCCGTCGATCGACCGTTTCTCGACGAGGTCGGGGCGCCGGTCGGCCGCCTCAAGATCGCGTACTACAAGAAAGCCACCGACGGAAAATCGCTTCACCCAGAATGCGATGCCGCCGTCGAGTCAGCTGCCAAGCTGTGCGCCGAGCTCGGTCACGACGTCGAGGAAGCACTGCCCCCGCTCGACGCCGACAACCTCAGCAGCTCGTTCATGACGATCTGGGCTGCCGGCTTGGCCTTTCAGATCGACTCCTACGAGATGATTCACGGCAAGCCGGCCGAATCCGATCATTTCGAACCCTTGACCTGGGCCCTGTACGAGTCCGGAAAGCAGGTTTCGGCCTCGCAGTACCAGATCGCGATCTCGATGCTACAGATGATCTCACGCGAGGTCGGACGCTTTCACGAGAAGTACGATGTGTGGCTCACACCGACCCTCGGGGCCCCACCGCTGAAGAACGGCGTCATCGACACCTCGCAAAGCGACGCCATGACCGCCTTCGCGCCGATCATCGATTACGTACCCTTTACCGCGCTGGCCAACGCCACCGGGCAGCCTTCGATGTCGGTGCCGCTTCACTGGACCGCCGACAACCTGCCAGTCGGCATCCTCTTCAGCGGCCGCTTTGGCGACGAAGCGGGGCTATTCCGACTCGCCGCCCAGCTCGAAGAGGCGCGTCCCTGGATCGATCGCAAGCCGCCCGTCTGGGACTAGTCGGCCCCCCGGCCCCAGTGCCCCGAGCCAAGCCGCGCCTCACTCCTCCGGCGGGATCGAGGCGGCGATCTCCTCCGCGAGCTTTGCAATCGAGACGCTCAGGGCACCCACGGCCGCGTCCGTCGTGCTCCCGTCGATCGCCACACGGATGTTGCTGCGTTCGGCCTCTACGACATCGCCGTCGAGCTCACGCTGCAGCTTCCACCCCGCCACCAGTACGGCATCGCCTTTGTCGGTCGCCTCGAAACGCTCGACATTCATCGTCAGCCTGTAATCGACATCGGGCCGACCGAACCAAGGGAAGTGAATGATCTCGTCGCTCCCGATCGCCGCCGCCAGGTCCGCGCCGAGGACTCGCGTAAAGTTGCGCTCGAGCGGCTCGGCCCAGCGATGGATAGGCGACAGGTGCAATTCGTTGGAGTCGAAGCGCGTAACGATCTCGGCCCGGGCGAGATAGGACGGAAACGCGATCGGCCCGATCGCGAGCGATACATCGGCGCGTTCCCCGATTTGCGTCGGTGCCTCGGGTGTCAAGAGGTAGTTGCGGGTAACGTCGGGCTTGGGCTGCAGGACCGAGCATGCACCCAGGCCGAGAGAAAGTAGCGCGAGAATGAGCCGCTTCATTGATCTTCTTCCCCCGCTCGTCCGAAGACCAGCGTGCTCGGGTTGCGTTCCAACGAGTCCGAAAGTTGGCGAACCGATCGAGCGGCCTCGTCAACCGATCTCAACGTCTCCGACAGCTGGTACACCACTGGGGACTGGGGTTCGAGCAGAGAGGATGTCGACTCCAGAGCGGAGCTGGCATCGGCCAAAGTGCGATCGAGGTTCCGCAGCGTCTTCTCCGACCTCGCGAGGGTGCTGTTGAGCGATGTAGACACGGAATTCACGTCGACGCGGGCGGAGTCAGCCAGCTTTCGCACGCTGACCATCGCTTTGTCCGCATCGGCGAGTGCCCTGTTCAAGTTGTCGATGACTTGCTTCAACTCGGGCGATGCAAAGAGCTTGTGGATGTCGGTAAACGTCTCGTCGACCGACTCGACCAGCGCGGCAATATCGAGCTCTTCGAACTTGGCGAGAATCTGTTTCGCCGCTGACGTCGCTTGCTCGATATCGGTCGGCAGAGTCGGCATCTCGCGCAACTCGGAGTCCTCATCGAGATGGAGGCGATACTCGGTATCCGGGTGAACGTTGAGCTCGACGTAGAGAACTCCCGTCACGAAACTCTCGGGCACCAGCTGCGCGCGCATGCCGCTCTCGTAGAGATCTTCGAGAATCCCTTTGTCGCTCAGGTCTTCGGCCGTAACCACCGCTCCGTGTCGCGTCATCTTCGCCGGGTCGAGCTCGAAAAACACGGGAATATGGAAGTCGGTGCGATAAGCCTCATCGACCGCGAAGAGAATCTTGCTGACCTGGCCGATCTCGACGCCCTTGAACTTGACCGGCGCACCTACCGAGAGACCGTTGACCGAACCGGGAAAAAACGCGACCAGCTCTACCTGGTCACTGAAGAGGCGCCCACCGCCGATCAGCACTACGGCGCTGACCGCCAGGGCCAAGGCCCCGACGACGAACGCCCCAATCAATGTCGGATTGGCTCGCTCTCTCATCGCATTGCCCCGCGCTCAGCATCGCGCATCGGAACTCTCACTGGAACAAGCATCTTCTCTCCTGGTTCTCGCTGCGTAGTCATTCGGCTCGCCGGTCGTCACGCCTCCCGGTTCAGAAACTTCCGAACCGCTGGGTCCTCGGCATGGTCTTTGAGGTGATTGGGATCGCCGCAAGCGATCATCGTTCGCGTCTTCGCGTCCAAGAACACACTGTTGTTGCCGATCGCAAAGATACTCGCGAGCTCGTGGGTGACGATCACGACCGTGGCTCCGAGAGTATCGCGCAACTGCAAGATCAAATCGTCCAAGAGGCGTGAGCTGACCGGATCGAGCCCCGCCGACGGTTCGTCGAAGAACAACACCTGCGGATCGAGCGCGATCGCACGCGCCAAACCGGCGCGCTTCTGCATGCCTCCGCTGATCTGGGAAGGATAGTAGTCTTCGAAGCCACCCAGACCGACCAGCGCCAACTTCAGCGCCGCCACCTCGCGCATCTCCTCGGGCGAGAGGTCGGTGTACTCACCGAGCGGCACCTCGACGTTCTCCGCCAACGTCATCGAGCTCCACAAACCTCCGCTTTGATAGGTCACCCCAACTCCGCGCAGGATCTCGCCTCGGCGCTGGTCGGACGCTCGGGTGAAGCTCTCGTTCTCGTACGAGACTTCGCCCTTGGCGGGCTCCTTGAGACCGACCAGATGCTTCAACAGCGTACTCTTCCCGCAGCCGGAGCCGCCCATGATGATGAAGATATCGCCTCGATTGATGTCGAAGTTGAGATCGCGTTGGAGGACGAACGAACCGTAGGCCATGGTCAGATCGCGGACCCGGAGATGCGCCTCGCCATTCGAAGTCGTCACGGTTTCGCCCCTACACTCCCAACACGTACGAGACGACCGCAAACACCCCGGCCGCGCAGATCACCAGTACGATGGAAGTCACGACCGCCGCCGTCGTCGCGTCACCGACCGCCGATGCGCTGTCGCCCGACTGCATCCCGCGCAGGCAACCCGACAACGCGACCAGCACTCCGTACACGCTCGCCTTCAACAGACCGCCGAACAGGTTCGCGTAACTGAGCGCGTCGACCGTATGCTGGTAGTAGGTCACGGGAGAGATCCCGAGCATGCCGATACCGATCCCAGCCCCGCCGAGGATACCGATCACGTTGGAGTACATGGCCAACAGCGGCATCATCAATGACAACGCAAGCATGCGCGGCAACACCAGATACTCCAAGGGCGATATACCCATGGTCCGCAGCGCGTCGATCTCCTGGTTGACCTTCATGCTGCCGAGCTGCGCGGCGAACGCCGCCCCGGTACGGCCCGCCATGACGATCGCGGTCATCATCGCCCCCATCTCCCGCGTCATCGCGATGCTGACCAGATCGGCGACGTAGACGGCGGCGCCGAACTGCTCCAACTGGACCGCGCCGACGAAAGCGAAGATCAGCCCGACGAGGATCGAGATCAATGTGATGATCGGCAACGCGTCGGCACCCGCATGCTGAAGCATCATAACCAGGTCAACACGGCGGAAGCGCGCCGCGCCGCGAAAGAACTGTCCCAACGCCAGCGTCATCTCGCCGACGAAGGTCAAAGCATCGGTCGCGCCATCGACTCCCTCGAGAACGGCGTCACCGATGCGTTCGAGCCGCCCCTTGTCGTCGTCGGCACTACGCGCGTCCGATTTTTCCGGAACCGCGTCGGCCAACTCCATCAGCCGAATCGCCCCGACGGGCAGTCCCGCTCGATCGAGCTCGATCGAGCGCTCGGCGCAAACCGCAGCGACCTGGCGCGCGAATGTCACGATCGACGAATCCCATGCGTCGATCTCTTTCGTGTCGAAGGCTACGGCACGAGTTTCCGGTTGGCGTGCGAGTGCCTCGGTAAAGCTCGCGACGGACGGCAGTCCGTCGCGAATGAACCACGCGCCCGACAGGCGAATTGTCAGCGCTCCGGCGTCGTCTTGCACGAAGCGAAGCTCGCGGCTATCGGGTTCTGACCGGCTAGCGCTCACGGCCGTATTCAACGGGCT
>JANQHZ010000141.1 GCA_028282445.1 Candidatus Binatia bacterium
ACTTCCTTCTCGCCGTACTGCCAACACAAGAGCGCGACGTCACCGTCGATCTCGGCCGGAAAGTCGACCAGGCCCAGATCGAGCCCCTTGAACTGGCCGCCGCACTCGTGAATCGACTCGATCAAGCCCTGCAACTCGTCGATCAGCTCGCGCTTGTCGGGCCACCGACGCACCAGGTGGGCAACCTCGAGATCGGAAGCCGGCTGCCCGGTCTCTTCGGCGAGAGCGTCCAGCGACTCGCGCAGATCTTTCGCCCGCACCTGCAGGCGTTGCATGATCAGCTCCAGCCGCGGAATCAGCTCGTTGACTTCGGCAATCGAGAAAAGCCGGGGTCCCTCTTCGTCTCCGCTCATCCGCCACCTCCTCCGCTCGAAGTTCGATCGGCCACCCGCCCATCACTTTGCACTTGAATAAAGAAAGTACAGTGTCGATGGTGACTGGGCGACCTCGACGCCCCTCTTGCCAGGGCATCCCCACAATGCCCAAAATCGGCGCGTCTTCCAAACGAGCAATGAGCAAGTCTTCCGACAACTCCGACCCGGGCGTTCCCGCCGACGGGCCCCGCGGCGATCTCGAGTTCCCGAGCCTACTCCCGGTGCTGCCGCTGCGCGCCGGAGTGGTGTTCCCAGCCGAGGTTGCGCCATTGCGCGTATCCCGAGCGAGCGACGTCCGGGCGGTCGACGAGGCCGAGGCCGGCTCCGGATGGATCGCCCTGGCCGCACAGAGAACCGACAGCGAGGAAGCGAAGACCAATGATCTCTACCAACGCGGCACCGTCTGTCGAATCCTCCAGGCGATCCACTACCCGGACGGGAGCGCCCGCATCCTCGCCCAAGGCGTGAGCCGCTTCGAGCTGATCGACTTTCCGCACGTCGAGCCGGTCCTAAAGGCGCGCGTTCGCCCGCTGCGCGACACCAACACCGTCGCGGTCGACCTCGAGGCCATGCGCTCGCAGCTCGCCGGTGAGTTCGCCCGCCTCGCGGATAAGAGCTCTCACATCCCGGACGACCTTCCAGCCGTGGTGAGCAACACCTCGAACCCGGCCCGCGCCGGCGACCTGATCGCGGCGAACCTCGCGATCTCGGTCCGAGAAAAGCAGGAAGTGCTGGCTTGCATCGACGTCCGCGAGCGGCTCAGTCGGTTGCTGGGACTGGTCGCGAGAGAGATCCACGTGCTCGAGACGGGCACGGCCGAGCCGCCGGGCGCTCCCGCGGGGCGCGATCGTCCCAACCGCACCCAGCGCGAGTTCTATCTGCGCCGGCAGCTGCGCTCGATCCAGAAAGAGCTCGGTGAGAGCGATCCGCGAGCCGCCGAGATCGATGCATTGCAACGAAGGCTCGACGATGCCGAGCCGTCGGATGAGGCACGCAAAGCAGCCGAGCACGAGCTCGAACGCCTCAGGGTCATCCCGATCGAGTCGGCCGAGCACTCGGTGGTGCGGAACTATATCGAATGCATCGCCGGCCTGCCGTGGTCGAAGTCGACGGCGGACAACCTCGACACCACGCGCGCCCGCCGCGTTCTCGACGAGGACCACTACGACCTCGAAAAGGTCAAAGATCGCATCCTCGAGTTTCTCGCCGTGCGGCAACTACGGCAATCGCCGAAAGGTCCGATTCTCTGCTTCGTCGGCCCGCCGGGAACCGGCAAGACGTCCCTCGGTAAGTCGATCGCGCACGCCATGGGCCGCGAGTTCATCCGTCTCTCGCTCGGAGGAGTGCGCGACGAATCCGAGATCCGCGGCCACCGCCGCACCTACATCGGCTCTCTCCCCGGACGCATCATTCAAGGAATCAAGAACGCCGGTTCGAACAACCCGGTCTTCATGTTCGACGAAATCGACAAGATCGGGACGGATTTCCGCGGCGACCCGGCCTCGGCGATGCTGGAAGTTCTCGATCCCGAGCAGAATCAGTCGTTTCAGGACCACTATCTCGACGTCGCCTTCGATCTGTCGAAGGTGATGTTCATCGCCACCGCCAACCAGCTCGAGCCGATTCCATCGGCCTTACGCGACCGCATGGAGATCATCGAGCTCACCGGCTACACCGACCAGGACAAGCTCGAGATCGCGCGGCGGCACCTGATTCCCAAGCAGATCGAAGAGAACGGCATCACAGCCGACCGAGTCGAGTTCCCCGACGACGGATTGCTCTATCTGATTCACCGCTACACCAAGGAAGCCGGACTGCGAAACCTCGAACGCGACATCGGCTCCCTCTGCCGCAAGGTCGCGCGCGCGGTCACCGAGGGCTCCGACCAGACCTTCGTCGAAACCCCCGACAACATCCGAGCCATGCTTGGACCCGAAAAGTTCTTTCCGGAAGTCGCCGAGCGCGTCGACGAGCCCGGTGTCGCGACCGGGCTGGTGTGGACTCCGATGGGCGGCGACATCGTCTTCATCGAAGCGACCAAGATGCCGGGATCGAAGGGCGTATTGATCACCGGCAACCTCGGCGACGTGATGACCGAATCGGCGCAAGCAGCGTTGAGCCACATTCGCTCGCGCGCCGATCGGCTCGGCATCGCCGCCGAGAGCTTCGAGAACGTCGACATCCACGTGCACGTGCCTGCCGGGGCGGTGCCCAAGGATGGCCCGTCCGCCGGTGTCACCATCGCCACCGCGCTCGCCTCGCTCTTCATCGGCTACCCGGTGCGTCATGATATCGCTGTGACCGGCGAGCTCACCTTGCGCGGCAAGGTTCTACCGGTCGGCGGCATCAAAGAGAAGATTCTCGGCGCCAAGCGCGCCGGAATCGACGAAGTCATCTTGCCCGCCGGCAACGAGAAGGACCTCGAGGAGGTCCCCGCGGCGGTCAGTCAGTCAATGACCTTCCACTTCGTCGAGCGCGTCGAAGAGGTTCTCGACGTCGCCTTGGACACCAGCCACGAGTCGGTCACCGTCCGCCCCGGCAGCAGCCTGCCGGCGACCTGAGCGCTCGGGTTTCGTCTGCGGTGGTCGCCGCCGGAATCGAATCCGGGGCGTTTGCGAGCACACATTTCCGCGCTAAGGTCCTGTTCCACGGCTGAGGAGGTTGAAATGAGTGGGCGGACGCGACTTTTCATCACCGGGGCGATGGTTTGCGCAATCGGGCTTTCACTCGCCGCAGCGCAGCCGCCGACGGACCCGGAGGCACGGCGCACGTGGGCAGCCGAGCGGCGTGAGAAGATCCGGCAAATGGATCCCGAGGCACGCGCGACCTTCCGCGCCCAGCGGCAGGGCCACCGCCGGCATGAGGCCGCAGACCGGCCTCCGCGAGCCATGGAGATCCGACAACCGATCCCGTTGCCCGTAGTCGTACAAAGCGGCAAGCCCGAAGGAGGCGCCTGTCCGCGCGGCGGCGTCTGCTCGCTGGTGTTGGAACCCGCAGCGGGCGAGGCCGTGGTGGTCACCGCGGCGTGGTCGGCCGAAACCATCGAGTGCGACGACACCGTCTCCTCGACACCGGCGGGCGGCCAACCGATCGCGCCCGGATGGCGCTGCGAGAAGCGCTTCTCGATCAAGGGCAAGGGCGCCGGTTATACCGCGTACACCATAGCCAAGTAGGATGCGCGCCCGCTCATTGCCGATCCTCACGCTGCTGGCCATCGTTGTCAGCGGTTGCTGGCGCGGCGACGACATCGATCGAAGCACCGTCCGCAATCTAGTCGTCATCACCGTCGACACGACGCGCGCCGACCGCATCGGCGCTTACGGGTACACGGACATCAAGACGCCGCACATCGACGGCCTCGCCGAGCGCGGCGTTCTGTTCGAAACGGCGATCACTCCGGTTCCCCTGACCCTGCCGAGTCACACGTCGATCTTCACCGGCCAACTCCCCACCCATCACGGTGTCCGCAACAACGGCACCTACCGTGTCCCCAAAGAGCTCGAGACACTGGCCGAGGTATTGCGACGCAACGACTTCCGCACCGGCGCCGTAATCGGGGCGTTCGTGCTCGATTCCAAGTACGGGCTCGATCAAGGTTTCGACACCTACGACGACAACCTGCACGGCGGCAAAGACGGGCCGATGTTCATGTTCGACGAACGCCCCGGACGCATGGTCACCGATCAAGGCCTCACCTGGCTCGAAGCAAACCACCGGGACCGCTTCTTCCTTTGGCTCCACTACTTCGACCCGCATGCCAACTACGAACCGCCGCCGCCCTTCGACGTTCTCTACGAGGGCGCGCCCTACGACGGCGAGATCGCCGGCGTCGACGCGCAAATCGGCAGACTGGTCGACCGTCTCCGCGACCTCCGCCGCCTCGACGACACGCTGATCGTGCTGACGTCGGACCACGGCGAGAGCCTCGGCGAGCACGGCGAGAAGACCCACTCGCTGCTGCTCTACGACGCGACCTTGCGGGTACCCCTGATTTTCAGCCACCCCGCCCTGCCGCAGGGATCGCGAGTCGGCGGTCAGGTCGGAACCATCGACATCATGCCCACCGCGCTCGATCTGCTGGAAGTCGAGCCCCCCGGTCGCTTCGACGGTCGCTCCCTCACCGGCTTTTTCGACGGTACGCGCCCCGCCGACGGCGAGATGTATGTCGAGACCTTCGTTCCGCGCTTCAACAACGGTTGGTCGGAGTTGCGCGGCGTGCGCACCGCCGATCTCAAGTACATCCGGGCGCCACGCTCGGAGCTCTACGACTTGCCGGCCGACCCCGGAGAGCTCGACAACCTCCTCCCCGGCCACGAAGAAGAAGCGGACCCGCTGCGAGCGGATCTCGACCGCTACATCGAGACCGACGTCATGCTGACCGGTGAATCCGACAAGGCGGCAATGCGGCTGACCTCGGTCGACCGCGAGCGCCTGGCCGCGCTCGGCTACGACGTCGACTCTCGCCCAGCGACCGGTCACGGCGGCGACCTCCCCGACCCCAAGGACAAGATCGTCTTGTGGGAAGAGTTCCAGGCCGCGCAGCAGCTGATGCGGGAGCGTCGTCACGCCGAGGCCGCGAAAGCGCTGCGCCGGGTGACCGAGCAGGACCCAGGCAACGTCATGGCGCACAGCTCGCTGGGCAATGCGATGGCAGCTCTCGGAGAATTCGAGGCGGCGCGGCAACAGTACGAAACCGTGCTCGCCCTCGACCCGAGGCGCCATCAAACCTATCTGGCGCTCTCCCGCCTCGATCGCCGCAAGGGCGACTACGAAGCAGCCTTCGAAACGCTCAAGAAGGCGCTTGCGATGCAGACCGAAGCGCCGGAGATCGCCAATGAGTTCGCCGACCTCTTTCAGGAAACCGGTAACACCGCCAAGGCGGTCGAATGGTACGAGGAAGCGCTGCGCCGCGACCCCCTCTTCATCAAGGCGATGATCGGGCTCAGCAACGCGTATCACCGCGCCGGGCGCGAGAGCGACGCCGCGCGCGTTCTCGAAGCAGCCCTGGAGATCGACCCACGCAACGCCGACGCCCTCTACAACCTGGGCGTCGTGCGCGATGCCCAAGCGCAACCGACCGAGGCGGTCGCGCTCTACCGGCGTGCTCTCGAGGTCGACCCCGACCACGTCCCCTCGCTCAACAACCTGGGAAGCTCCTTCGACCGCGACGGCAACACCGCTCGCGCCGTCGCCACCTACCGCAGGGTGCTCGAGCTCAGCCCCGACCACTTCGAAGCGAACTACAACTTCGGCACGCTGTTGATGAAGATGGAGCGCTTCGAAGAGGGTACTCCGCGACTCGAGCACGCTCTCGAGCTGAACCCACGGGCCGGCGTGGTCTACAACAACCTGGCTTCGGCATACATCAAGACCGGCCGGCTGGCCGACGCTCGACGGGTGCTGACCTCCGCCAGCGAGGGGGATGCGACGAATCCGTCGTGGAACGTAAAGCTGGCCCGCGTCGAACAGATCGCCGGCAACGACAGTACAGCGGCACGGCAGCTGGCCCGCGCCATCGAGCTCGGCGGCCCGCCGCTCGAACGACGCCTCGCCGACGATCCAGACCTCGCCAAGATCCTCGCGCAGGTCACCGACGAGACACCCGCGACCGGCAAGCCTGCACGGGACTAGCCGGCAGCCGGCTCGAACGGTCACCTGGCACATCGCCAGTAAACAGACACAGCAAAAATTTTGCGCTTGACCTGGGAGGAGATCCTCGCTAAACGCGCGTTGTGTATATGATGCGCGTGTTGAGTGCGGCCCTGGCGATTTCGCTCGCCGCAATCGGAAACGGAGCAGCCGTCGACTTCGACGTATCGGCCGCCGGCAGCGACACCGCATCCTGCGGAGTCGGGGCGAATCCCAACTGCCGGACGATCGGATTCGCGATCGGAAGCCGTGCCACCGCCGCGCCCGACCGGGTGTTG
>JANQHZ010000146.1 GCA_028282445.1 Candidatus Binatia bacterium
ATTTTCTTCATCCGGCGCAGCTTCAAGGACAACCCGGTCTACAAGTTCGTCCTCCAGCAATACATCGACTACCTGATCGAGAAGAGATTCTCGCTCGAGTGGTACCTCGAAGGCGGCCGGTCTCGCTCCGGCAAGCTGCTACCGCCGCGCTACGGGTTGTTCGCCAATGTCATCGAGGCCTACCTGCGCGGCAAGAGCGAGGACGTCCACCTGATCCCGGTATCGATCGCGTATGAGCAGATCGGCGACGTCGGCGACTACGTCGCCGAACAGAGGGGCGCCGAGAAGGAAGCCGAGAGCTTCAGCTGGTTCGTCGGATTCGTGCGCCGGCTGCGGCGAAAGAACGGCGACATCCATATACGTTTCGGCACTCCGGTGTCGTTGCGCGAATCGATGGGCGAATCCTGCACCGACGACGAGGCGAGGAGCGACGAGAAGAATCTCGCGGTTCAGAAAGTGGCTTTCGAAACCGCGGTGCGCATCAATCGAGTCACACCGATCACCCCCACCTCCCTCGTCACCATGGCCCTCCTCGGCTACGGCGATCGCGCCCTCACACTCGAGGAGGTCTGCGGATCGCTCGACGCGCTGGTTGCATACGCCTCGAAAAAACAGCTGCCCTCGACATTCGCGCTCGAATCGCTCTCCAGCCAACTGATCGAGCGCACGCTCAACACCTTGGTGGATTCCGGTGTGGTGACGGTATTCCGCGAGGGACCACAAGCGGTGTACGCGATCGGCGCCGATCAGCACCTCGCCGCCGCCTACTATCGCAACACCATCATTCACTTCTTCGTCAACGGCGCGATCGCCGAGCTCTCACTGGTTCGCGCCGCCGAGCCGGAAGTCACCGACCACAGTCGCGAGTTCTGGGCGGCAACCCTCCGCTTGCGCGACTTGCTGAAGTTCGAGTTCTTCTTCTCGGACAAAGAGGAATACGAGCGGGAGTTGCGGGACGAAGTAGGCCTACACGAGCGCGATTGGGAAGCGCGCATCTCCGCGGGACCGGACGAGGTCTTCGAGGTGCTGCGGCGCATTCACCCCTTCAGCGCACACCGAATCCTTCGCCCCTTTCTGGAGGCCTACCGAGTCGTGACCGACATCCTCGAGAGTCGCGACGCCGCGCCGACGGAGGACCGCGCATTCATGCAAGCCTGCCTCGCTCTCGGTCGCCAGTACCAGCTCCAAAGGCGAATTCGCAGCGCCGAGTCGATTTCCAAGAGCCTGTTCGCAACCGCCCTCAAGCTCGCCCGCAACCGCGGACTCCTCGACGGAAGCGAGGATGAGATGCGCGAGCGCCGCGAGCGACTGGCCGGCGAGATCCGCGCCGCCATCCGCCACATCGACGCGATCGAGGCGCTCGCCCAGGGAAGACAAGCCGGGTTGTTTTGACCCGATCGATCGGCTCATAACTTTCCGGGAGCCTCCACAATAGTCGCCCCCCGGGCGGGCCTGGCGATTTTCTCGTCGCGGAGTAGACGATCGAGGCTGGAGCTGCGGCGAAGCCGGCGGTCGCGAACCCACCTCCGTCACGGTCGCGCGGCGAATCAACGCGATAGCGACATGCTCCAGCTCGTTGGCCGTGATCGCAAAGCGAATGACGAAACCAAGCGCGAATGAAGCCCGACCGTCAAGCTGCGCGGGATGGCGCCGGTGGCTTTGGCGAGCTTCGATTCGCGACGGACCTTGTCCGAAATCTCAAGCTTGGGGATCTTCGAGGATGTAAGCCAGATCGTCCTTGGTGAGAGATCCGGCGAAACTCTGCTCGCTCAGAACGTGCTCGAGCATCTGGGCCTTGCGCTTTTGCAGCTCCCAGATCTTTTCTTCG
>JANQHZ010000182.1 GCA_028282445.1 Candidatus Binatia bacterium
GCCGTGCTCGGCGAGATCGCGACGGTAGATCTCGACCAGGTCCCGTTCGTGTGAGCGCCGATCCTCGACACTCAGGCCGCCGCCGAGAAAGTAGGACACATCGGCGAGCCCGCAACCGAACGAGCACGACTGCCAGTCGACGACGGCGATCGGGGTACCTCCGTCTCGGTTGCCGAAGAGCATGTTCTCGAGTCGGTAGTCGGCGTGTACCAGCGTGCGGGGTCCGTCGTAGTCGAGGGCGAAATCCTTGAAATTCTCGATGAACCTCTGGCCGAGGGCGATTCCCTCCGGGGTCATTGCCGAGGAGAAGCGTTCGACAAATCCCGGCCACATTCCGCCCAGCATCGCCTGTCCGAGCGCCGCTCCGTCGTCGCTCGTCGGCACCACCCATTCGGCGTCGCGGATCCGATCGGATTCGCACAGCGGCCCGTGCAGCTTGGCGGCCTCACGCAGGGCCAGCTCGGCGACCGCCGGCGAACAGCCCTCGATTTGGTCGCCGGGCTCGCTCGGAGCCATATCCTCCATCAAGATGACGTAGTCGCTGCGGTTCTCGTCGACCAGGGCCACGTAGGCTTTCGGTGTTCGCATCGCCGCGGTTGGGGCGACTTCCCGGTAGAAGCTGACCTCGCGCCAATAGCTTCCCTGTGCGGCCGAGCTGGCGCGCGCCACCGGATCGGTGGCCGGCAATTTGGCCACGACCGAGGCGGGAGCGGTGCCGGAGGCTCCCTCGTAGCTCAGCTCGTAGCGGACGTTGTCGCCCATCTTTCCGGTGCCGATCGGGGCGCTGTCGACCCCGGCGACGCGGCCTTCGCTCAACACGCCGCTCTCGCGGAGCACCTCGGTCAGCCACGCGGCATCGATTTGTTCGGGTTGCGATACGAGTCTGGGCACGTTCCCTAAGCTCTCCGGCGTGGGCGGCGACTGCCGCCGGTCGGTCGCGCAGTGAACTTGCACGACACCGTCACCCTGAAGCAGCCTGCGACCGGGGGCAAGAGTCTCGCGCGGCTTGGCGGCTCGTCGATACCGGACTATGGATAGAGATCGTGACCCCCCGAGCGGACGGTCTAGTAAGGAGAAGAGATGGTTCAAGTCGTCAAGCTGGGAATCAAGAGGCCGGCTACCCGGCCGTTGCTGCCGGACCCCGAGCCTCGCCAGGTTCGCTACACGCTGATTTCGGTCGACGATCACTTGATGGAGCCGCCCGATACTTTCGACGGCCGGCTGCCTGCGAAGTTTGCCGATCGAGCTCCGCGCGTCGTCGAGACCGAAGAAGGCCACGAGGTCTGGATGATCGAGGACACGCCGTACTTTCAGGTCGGATTCATGTGCGTCGCCGGCCGGCCGCGCGAAGACCACCGCGTCGAGCCCGCGCGCTACTCGGAGATGCGACGCGGCTGTTGGGACATCCACGACCGGATCAAGGACATGGACATCAACGGTGTCTGGGCTTCGGTCAACTTCCCTTCGGGGGTCACCGGTTTTGGTGGAACGCTGTTCTCCGAGCTCGCCGACAAGGAGCTCGGCGCCGCCTGCGTTCGCGCCTGGAACGACTGGCTCTTCGAAGAGTGGTACGGATCCTATCCGGATCGCATCGTCCCCCTGGGCATCACCTATCTGACCGATCCGGCGATCGGCGCCGAGGAGATTCGGCGCAACGCCAAGCGCGGCTTTACCGCCGTCACCATGCCGGAGCAGCCCCACAAGCAAGGGCTGCCGCCGATCTTCGATCCGTACTGGGAGCCGATCATCCAGGCCTGCGCGGAGACGGAAACGGTCATGAACCTCCATGTCGGCTCGTCGGGCTTTCCTTCGATGCCTCCCGGCGCGCCGATGCTGGAGTTGGGGGCGACGCTTTTTCAGGCGATCGCGTTCGAGTCGTGTGCCGAGTGGTTGTGGAGTGCCTGGCCGGCGCGCTATCCCGAGCTCAAGATCGCCATGTCCGAGGGCGGGATTGCCTGGGTCGGCGGCTTGATCGACCGGCTCGACAACATCATGGCGCGCTCGGGGTACGGGGCAGGATGGCCGGGGGAAGAGGTATCGCCGTCCGAGTGTCTGCGCCGGAACTTCTGGTTCTGCATGATCGACGATCCGTCGACGATCTCGACCAAGGACGCGATTGGAGTGGAGAACATCCTCTTCGAGTCCGACTACCCGCACGGCGACGGAACCTGGCCGGACACGCAGGAAGTGATGGAGCGTCTGTTGCGCGATTTGCCGGACGAGGAGATTCGAATGATCGCTCACGAGAACGCGGCCAAGCTCTATCGCCATCCCCTCCCCGAGAAGCGTCTGCCTTAACAGTCCGTTGAAAAAGTAAGTTGGGCTGCGGCGTAGGATGGGTAAAGGAGTCGGGTAATCATGGCGAAGTCGAGCGCACAGCAGTCGGGGACACCGAGGGTTGCGATTGTCGGTGCGGGCTTTGGCGGGCTCTGTATGGGGATCCAGCTCGAAAAAGCCGGAATCGACTCCTATACGATCTTCGAGCGGGCAGGGCGTGTCGGCGGAACGTGGCGGGCCAACACCTACCCCGGCTGCGAGTGTGACATCCCCTCGGCGCTGTATTCCTTCTCGTTCGCACCCTACGCCGAGTGGCCGAACAAGTGGTCACACCAGCCGATCATCCTCGAGTATCTCGAAAAGTGTGCGGACGACTTCGGACTGCGTCCGCATCTCCGCTTCAACGAGGGGGTCGCCGACTTGGCGTGGGACGAGGGCGCAACGGCCTGGCGTCTCACCACGGAATCGGGTCGCGAGGAAGAGTTCGATGTCGTGGTGAGCGCCACCGGCCAGCTCAGCCGCCCGCGTTTTCCCAACATCGAAGGGCGCGATACCTTCTCGGGTGTGTCGTTTCACTCGGCGCAGTGGGATCACGACGAAGACCTGTTGGGGCGGCGGGTTGCGGTCATCGGAAACGCCGCCAGTGCGATTCAGTTCGTGCCGGAGATCGCTCCGATCGTCGACCGGCTTACCGTGTTTCAGCGCAGCGCCAACTGGATGCTGCCCAAGAATGACCGCGACTACTCGGAGGCAGAGAAGAAGCTGCTCCGCATGTTTCCGAGCCTGAGTAAGATCCGACGTTTCCTCATTTGGCTCGGTGGCGAGTTGCTGATCTATCCGGCGATGAGGCGGGAGAGTTGGTTGCGCAAGCGCCTCGAGCGCAAGACCGAGGACTAC
Source organism: Candidatus Binatia bacterium (assembly GCA_028282445.1). Lineage (GTDB taxonomy): Bacteria > Desulfobacterota > Binatia > HRBIN30 > CADEER01 > CADEER01. The sequence goes on from JANQHZ010000182.1 coordinate 3,175, forward strand.
CTTGCCGAGACCATCTCGGATCCGCAGCTGCGTGCCAAGCTGCTGCCCGATTATCCTCTCGGCGCCAAGCGGATTCTGTTTTCCGACAACTACTATGCCGCGATCGAGAAGCACGGTGTGGAGATCGTCACCGATCCGATCGAGAGGATCGCCGAGGCGGGCGTCGTTACCGAAGGCGGCCAAGTGCACGAGGTCGATACCATCATTTACGCGACCGGGTTCCGGACCAACGATTTTCTCACACCGATGAAGGTCGTCGGTCGCGACCATGCGGTGCTCAACGACGTCTGGCGCGAGGGGCCGGAGGCCTGTCTGGGCATGACGGTCGCCGGATTCCCCAATCTCTTTTTTCTCTACGGTCCGAATACCAACCTCGGCCACAGCTCGATCGTCGTGATGATCGAGTCGCAGGTGCGCTACATCATGTCTTGCCTGCGTCAGATGAAAGAGAGGGGCGTTGCCGCGGTCGACGTCCGACCGGAGGCGCAGGAGCGCTACAATCGAGAGATGCAAGAGCGCCTGGCAGAGTCCTCTTGGGCGACGGTCGGAGACAGTTGGTACGTGCACAACGGCAAGGTGACGAACAATTGGCCCGGGCGGACGACCGAGTATCGCAAGCGAACCAGGGAGTGCGATCTCGGCGAGTACGAGCTGATTCGCTCGTGATGCGCCGGATACCTTGGGCGCCGCACCGATCCTGTGAGAAGGCGCGGTCGCGTCTACCTGTGCCCCGCCCGGGGCGAGCGGACTGCGGGCCGACGAGGAGACGATAGTGAGCATGATCTTGGTCGAGAAGCCGCAGCCACATACTTCGGTGATTACGATGAACCGACCGGAGCGGATGAACTCGATGGCGTTCGATCTGATGGTTCCGCTGCAGGAAGCGCTGGCTCAGGTCGCCGAAGACAACGACACCTGGACGGTCATTCTGACCGGTGTCGGTCGCGGCTTCTGCGCCGGTGCGGACACCAAGGACCTGGTGCCGCCGCCCAACGTCGACGGACTGACTCTGACCAGAATCGCGACCCGGTCGATGACCCTACTGGCGAACCTGGTGCCGACGATGCGTCGCATGCCGCAACCGATCATCGCCGCCGTCAACGGCGCAGCGATCGGCGGGGGTATGTGCCTGACTCTCGGTGCCGATGTACGGATCGCCGGTGAGTCGGCGTACTTCCGCGCCGCCGGCATCAACAATGGGCTGACGGCGACCGAGCTCGGTCTGTCCTTCCTGCTGCCGCGCGCGATTGGGGCGACCCGAGCCTTCGAGATCGCACTGTCGGGGCGCGACGTTTCCGCCGGCGAAGCGGCGGAGATCGGCTTGGTTTCGAAGACCGTGCCCGACGACCGCTTGATGCCGGAGGCCCTCGAGCTTGCCGAAAAGATCAACGGTTGGAGCACGCAGGGAACCCAGCTCACGAAACGGATGATGTGGGCGGGACTGGAAACCGGCAGCCTCGAAGCGGCGATCGAGCTCGAGAGCCACACCCAGCTGTACGTCCGTTTGACCACCAAGAACTTCGAAGAGGCGAGTCGCGCACGCAGCGAGGGGCGCAAGCCGAGCTTCGAAGACTGACCGTTCCGTCGCTACCGGCGTTTGCGGGTGGGGCGTTCGGTCCCGCAGCGAACACCCCGGGGGGCGATCAAGACGAAGGAGATCTGACAATGTCGAATGTTCGCGTAGAAGAAGAAATCTCGGCCGACTCCACTGCCGTGTGGAATCTGATGAGCGATTTCGGGGGCCTCTGCTCGTGGAACCCGGGAATCGAGACCTGCGACCTGGACGGCGAAGGCGTCGGTGCCGTGCGTACGATCGGGATGGGCGGTATCAGCCTCAAGGAAAGGCTCGAGAGCCTCGATGGTGACGCCAAGACTTATAGCTACTCGATCGTCGAGGGACCGATCCCGGCCACCGGCTATGTGGCGACAGTTGTTATCAGCGACGCGGGCGCGGGGAAGACCAGGGTCGAATGGAGCTGTGAGTTCGAGCCGAACGGCGCCCCCGAAGCCGATTTGATCCAGCTCTTCGAGGGAATCTATCGCGGCGGTATCCAGGCGGTTGAAAAGGCCTTGAGCTAACCGCCGTCTGAAAGTTGGAACCGCAGATGAATGCAGGTGAACGCTGATTTCACTCGAGCGTGATTCCTATCAGCGTTTATCTGCGTTCATCTGCGGTTTCGGTTTTTCGTCAACGAATCTACTTGCCCTGGAAGCTCGGTTTTCGCTTCTCGAGGAATGCCTTTGGCCCCTCGACCGCGTCTTTCGACATCATCACTTCCATGCCGTACTTCTGCTCGATCTGAAACGCTTCGGGCTCGTCGAGCATCTCGGTTTCGCGCAACGTCGCGACCAGTGCCTTCACTGCAAGCGGGCCGTTGTCGGCGATGCGCCGGGCGATCTCGTTCGCCTTCGCAAGCGCCTGGCCGTCCGGGACGATGTGGTTGATCAGCCCGAGCTCGTAGGCGCGCTTGGCAGGAAGGTCTTCGCCACATAGGAGCATCTCGGCGGCGATTGCATAGCCGATCTGGCGGCGCAGACGCACCGCGGAGCCCGCCATCGGGAACAGCCCGCGTTGCACTTCGGTCACGCCGAAGCAGGCGGACTCGCCCGCGACACGGATGTCGGTGCCCTGGAGAATCTCGGTTCCGCCGGCGCGCGCAAAGCCCTCGGCCGCGAGGATGACTGGTTTGGTCGGTCGGTACGTCTTGAGCCAGGCTCCGTAGATGACGTCTCCTTCTTTGAGAACTCGCTCCATCCACGGGCTGTCGGCCTTGCCGGTCGCCAGCTTCGGGATCTCCGACAGATCCATGCCTGCGCAGAAGGTGTCGCCGTTACCGGTCAGGATGGCGACCCGCAACTCGTCCTCCTGGTCGAGCCTTACCCACGCGTCATAGAGTCGGCACATCACCTCGGAGTTGACGCAGTTCTTCTTCTCCGGGCGGTTGAGCGTGACAGTGAGAATGGGTCCGTCGGCTTCGACGATGACTGCTGGGTCGGACATTGCGTGGCTCCTCGGGTTGGTTGATTCGGGCTAACCGAACACGCTGGGGGAGGGGGATCAACGGGGGCGGTGGTGCGGCACGACTTTGTCGGTAGCGGTGCGCCCGATGGAAAGCCTGGCGGCGGGTGGAAGTTGAGATCGAGCTTCTCTACCTTTCGTTCGATGGAATCGCTGCGCGACAAGGTGTTCTTGATCACCGGAGGTTCGAGTGGCCTGGGGCGCGCCGCTGCGGAGGTTCTCCTCGAGCGCGGGGCGAAGGTGGCGATTGCGGCGCGGCGCGCGGCTCCCCTCGAAGCCGTCGCGCGCGAGTTGGGCGGAGAGGTTCTGGCGCTGCCGATGGATGTGACCGTAAAGGCCTCGGTCGCGGCGGGGATGGAGCGAATCGTCGATCGATTCGGTCGCCTCGATGGGATTGCAACCTTCGCTGGCCTCACCTTCGCCTATCGGATCGAGGACCTGCCGGAGGAGCGGCTCCGTCATATCGTCGATGTGAACCTGATCGGGACCGTCCTCTGTTGTCAGGCGGCGATTCCGCATCTGCGCAAGAGCGGTGGTCATATCGTTACGATCTCCTCGGCAAGCGCGCGTCACCGGGAGGAGTTTCCCCACATGGCGATCTACGGCGCGGTCAAGGCGGCCGTGGAGAAGTTCACCCTCGAGTTGCGCGACGAGGTCAAGCGCGACGGAATCTCGGTGACATGCATGAGCCCCGGTTCGTTCGTGACCGAGATCACCGGCAACTTCGATCCGGACCACACCGAGCAGGCGTATGAAGTATGGATCCGCGACCACGGTCCCGACAGCGACGGTATGCAGGAGCCGCGCTACTTCGGCGAGGCGTTGGCCCACTGCCTGTCGTATCCGCGCGGTCTCGCCGTCGACTTCATGGAGGTCCGGCCGAACGTGCCGACCCCGAAGCGTTGAGCTTTACAATTCTTCGATGACTGCCTCGGCGTAGAACGGCCCGCGCGCTTCGAGGCCGACGAGGTCTCCGTCGACGACGATTTCGCCGCGCAGCGGCAGCTTGTCCGACGACGTTCCCACCATGACGTCGACCGCGCCCGGTTCGATGACCAGTCGGTACTGGCGGTCGAGCAGGGCGAGCTGGGCGACTGCGACGTCGAAGCGCACTCGTCGGCGGCCGCCCGCTTCGATGTCGACGCGAGCGAAGCCCGCAAGTTGGCGCACCGGCCGGGTTACGCTCGCGTGTCGGTCGTGCAGGTAGAGTTGGACGACCTCCGATCCAGCGGAGGGGCCGCGGTTCTCGACGGTGACCGCTACTTCGAAGGTCTCGTCGGGCAGCACGACGTTCGGTTGAATGTCGAGGTCGGAGAGATCGAAGCGGGTGTAGCTGAGGCCGTGGCCAAACGGGTAACGCGGTCCCGCCGGCGCATCGACGTAGGCCGGGAAGCTGCGGGCATCGTCGCCGCTGCCGACCTTGTGCGACGCGTGGACCGGCGCTTGGCCGGAGGCGCGGGGAAAGGAGACGGGGAGCTTGCCACCCGGGTTGGCGAGACCGAAAAGGGTGTCGCCGACGGCGGCGGGGCCGTGAGCTCCAGGTGCCCCCGCCCAGAGGACGGCGTTGGGCTGGGAGGAGATCGTGAGCGGGCGGCCGCTGAACAACACCAGCACCGTCGGTGTCCCGCATGCGCAGATCCTTCGCAGCAGCTCCGACTGGGAGCCCGGAAGTGCGAGGTCGCTGCGATCGCGCCCCTCGCCGCCGGTCGCCTGGCCGACCCAGCCGGTCTTCTCGCCGAGAGCGCAGATGACGACGTCGGCGCGGCCGGCGAGGGATAGCGCGGTCGCGATGCCCTCGTCGCTGCGATCGAGCAGCGGGCACCCCGGGGCGAAGTCGACTTCGCACGAACCGGCTCGAGTCTGCAGCTCGGCGAGTAGGGTCCGCATTTTCGGATGGATCCGCTGCACCGCGCGCTCGACCTCGGCGTCGGGGATGGTCCGCTCGCGCGAAGCGAAAATGATGTCGCCGACCGCATCGTCGTCGGCGTTCGATCCGGCAGCGGCGATAGAGCGCCCGAGCTCGTCGGCGGCCACCGATGTGTAGGCGGCGAACATCAGACGAAGCGAGTCCGCAAACGGTCCGATCACAGCGATTCTCGAGCTGCTTGCCGGCGACAGCGGCAGGACTCCGTCGTTCTCCAGCAGAACCAGCGAACGTTCGGTGGTTTCGCGGGCGAGCTCTTCACCCGGGTTCGGAACGAAGGCGCGCGTCGCACCGGCTTCGTCGCACAGCGGCCGGTCGAAGAGGCCGAGTCGGAACTTTGCATCCAAGGTGCGCGCGACCGCGACGTCCAGCAGTGACGGGTCGACGGTGTCGCTGTCGACGGCCTCGGCCAGGTGCCGGTAGAGCGCCAGCTCGGGCAGCTCGACGTCGACCCCGGCGGCGAGCGCCTGGACGGCGGCGTCTCGTTCGTCGACCGCCACGCGATGTACGTCGAGGTTGTGGGTGACCGCTTCGTAGTCGGCGACGACGAAACCGCCGAAGCCGAGCTCCTGACGCAATAACCCGTTCAACACCTCCGGCGACGCGGAAACGGGAACGCCGTCGATCTCGTTGTACGAGCTCATGATCGAGACCAGCTCGGCGTCGCGGATGGCGGCCTCGAAGGGGAGGGCGAAGACCTCGTAGAGCTCGCGCGGGCCGAGATGCACGGCTGCTTGGTTGATCGCTCCTTCGGAGAGCCCGTAAGCGAGGAAATGCTTCCCGGTGGCGACGACGCCGGAGCGCAGATCGTCCCCCTGAAGGCCTTCGACGAAGGCGACGCCGAACGCGGCGCACAGGATGGGATTCTCACCGTAGGTTTCGTGGACACGGCCCCAGCGCGGGTCACGCGCCACGTCGAGCACCGGCGATAGAGCTTGCTGGATGCCGACGGCGCGCATCTGTCGACGGGTCAGATCGGTCATTCGGTAGACCAGTTCGGGCTGCCAGCTGGCGGCGAGGTTGATCGCGGTCGGGAAGGAGGCGGCGGGTGCGTACATCAGGCCGCAGAGCGCTTCGTTGTGGACGATTGCGGGGATCCCGAGCCGGGTCTCGTCGATCAGGAATCTCTGGATCGCATTGGTGGCCCGGGCCAGCGCCGCCGGGTCTTTGAGTCCCATGGTCGATGCTCCGGCGACCTGGCCGATGCCGTGTGGCGCCAGGGGCGCCAGACGATCCGCCGCGATACTTCGATCCGGCCCGAGCAGACGATGCGCGAATACAGCGCCGAGCTGGGCGATCTTTTCCTCGATCGTCATTCGACCGAGAAGGTCGTCGACGCGAGCTTCTACTTCCCAGCTCGCGTCGCGGTAGTCGCCCATGAGAAAAGTCCCTACGGCGCGACGCTCGTCAGCACAAGCGTTGCCCGTTTCGGAGGCTGCCGGCGCGGCGTCGGAATTTGCCCGCATCCCTGGTAGTCGTGGCCCATGCCCGACTACAGCGAACGCTTCTTCCGCAGCGGCACGCTGCGTATCCATTTTCGAGACTGGGGCGATCCGACGGCGCCGCCGCTGGTGATCGTGCACGGCTTGCGCGACCACTCGCACTCGTTCGACGAGCTGGCGCGTGGGTTGATGGACCGATTCAACGTCTTTGCGCTCGACCTGCGAGGGCACGGCGACAGTGAGACGACGCCGTACTACAGCTTCGGCCACTTCGTGCTCGACCTGCACAACATGGTGCGAGCACTGCGGCTGGAGAACCCGGTGATCGTCGGACACTCGATGGGTGGGGAGGTCGTGGCCAACTATGCCGGGTGTTTTCCCGAGGTTCCCTCGCGTTTGGTCGTGATCGAGGGCCTCGGGCCGCCCCCGGTCGACATGAAGGGCCACGTCGACTGGACGATCGCCAGCTTCGATCGTATCGATCGCGCCCTAGTGGGGCCGCCGGGCGTGAAGGACCTCGACGCCGCTTACGAGCGGCTTCGCAAGCGGAATCCGCGATTGAAGGAGGACAAGGCGAGGCAGTTGGCTCTGCTCGGGACCCGGGCGCGGGAAGACGGCATGTTGGAGTGGAAGTTCGATCCGCGCTTGACCACGATGTCGCTCGGAGGGCCTTACAACCTCGAGTACAACATGGCGCTGTGGCGTCGAATTACGGCGCCGAGCCTGATCGTGAATGGCGCGGAGTCGGGCGAGTTCTGGCACCAGAAACCCGGCCGCCTCTATCTCGAGGCCGACGATCTCGAGCGCCGACTGGGGTGCTTTCGAGAACGCCGCTACGTCGAGATCGCCGGCGCCGGTCACATGGTTCACTTCGATCGGCCGGATGAGCTGCTCGAGAATGTACGCGCTTTTCTGGAGCGCGAGCGACCCAGCCCCTGAGCCGATCGTTTCGAGGCGGCTGTTGGCGGGGGGAGGACCGATCGTTTCGCTCACCTGGCTGTGCCCATCGGTTCGCGATTGACGCTGACCTGCCGGGCGCTCTAACTTGCACGGATACGCACAGGGGGAGAAAGAATGCTCGAGCGTTTTGGCAGATGGGTAGTCGTCGCGGTAGCGGCGATCGGGATCGCGGCATGCAGCGACGACGACGACGGCAGTCAGCGTAGCGCGGCGACGTCGCTCAGTCAGTGCGCGGTCGACAAGATCGACGCACTTGCCGACTTCTGCCGCGACTACCTGGAGGCCGGAGCCAGCGCGGCCGACCTCGCTGCTGCGCGGAGTGCTCTGCGCTCGGCGTGGGGGGAGGCTGAAGCGATCCCCGCCGAAGAGGGCCTCGCTTGCTCGGACCTCGCGCTGACGACGGACCAGGCGGTCGAGGCGATCGACGATACGGTGGCGTCTCTGACCGATGCGGTCGGTGGCGATGCCAATGGCGACGATTGCGCGGGCGACTATTTCGATGCGGTCGGCGTCTTTTGCGCGAGCTCGCTCGAAGCCGAGGCCAGTTACTATGCGACCCAGGGCAGCAGCGACGCCGAGCGTAAGCGGCAGGAGCGCCGCGAGTCGGCCCGGCGCAGCTTTCTGCCGACGGCCGACTCGGCGCTGCGAGATGGCTGTATCGACGACGAGGAAGAGGTGCGCATGGTGTCGAACATGGGACGTGCCGCCACCGACGACCTGGTGGATCAGCTTTCCTTCGACGTCGTGGCTGCGGCCAACCTGGACGATGCGCTTTACATCACGCTTTCTCCCACCGGAACGATCGAATACGAGGGCGAGGAGCTGACGCCGATCTGCATGGACAGTTCCGAGTACCACTTCTTCGCGCGGCGCGGCACGGTCAACAAGCTGGTGATGTACTACCAGGGCGGCGGTGCCTGTTGGGAGAAGCTGACGTGCAGCGTCGCTACCTGCGACACCGACGTCGACCCCGACGGTCGGGACAACCCCAACAACTTTTCGAGCGGCTTCGCCGATACCGACAACCCGATGAATCCGTTCCGCGACTGGCACAGCGTCTTCGTCTCCTACTGCGGCTGCGATATCCACAACGGGGACGCGGCTCAGGATTACGTCGACGGTCCGGACGACACCGAGCCGCTGCACGTCGAGCACCGCGGCTATCAGAATGCCAGAGTGGTCGAAAAGTGGGCGCGCGAGCATTTCCTGGCTCCCGACGAGATCTTTGTGACCGGATCGAGCGCGGGCGCGTACGGCGCTTGGTTTCACGGGCCGCGCTTGAGCTGGGGCTGGCCGGGCGCGCAGATGCACGTGTTGGCCGACGCCGGCAACGGGGTCATCACCGAGGAGTTCATCGACGAATACCTCGCGAATTGGAACTTCGAGGAGAACTTGCCCGACGAGATTCCGGAGATCAGCGAAGTGTTCGAAGATGGGAGCGGTATACCGGGTTACACCAAGGTAATCGCGCGCGAGTTCCCCGACGCCAACTGGGCGCACTACTCGGCCGCCTACGACGGAGGCTCCGGCGGGCAGAGCGGCTTCTACAACATCATGTTGAACGACAACGAGCCGATCAGCGCGCTCACCTGGTGGGAGGCCAGCTGTAGCTTCGCCGACGTGATGCGCGAGCAGTCGATCGACATCTATTCGGAGGTCCCCGAGAATTACCGGTACTATATCGGCACGGGTTCTCGGCATACGATTTGGGGGTCGAATAAAGTCTACGGGGTAGAAGATCCCGAGGCGCCGCCGCCGCCGCCCGCGGACAGTCAGAAGATCACCACCGACACCAATGTCGTCGACTTCGTCAATGCGATGCTGAACAGCGGGCCGGGCGGCCGCGACGAGGCGTGGGTGAATCACGACTGCGAAGACTGTGGGCTGGTACTTCCGGGCGATCCACGTCCCGACCCGTTGCAACCGCCTTTCGAGAACGTCGACGGCGACGACCGGATCATTTGCGAGTAGGTACCGGCGCGAGGCGTCGAACCGAGCGGAGAGGGGAACGATGAAGTTAGATGGACTTGAAGGGAAGGTCGCGATCGTCACCGGCGCCGGCGGCGGCATCGGCGAGGCCTACGCCAAGGGGCTTGCGGAACAGGGCGCGAAAGTTGTCGTGGCGGAGATCGTGGCGGCGAACGGCGAGCGCGTCGCGAAAGAGATCCGCGACTCCGGTGGCGAGGCGATCTTCGTCGAGGTCGACGTGAGCTCCGAGGAATCGACCAAGGCGATGGCGGCGAAGACGATCACCGAGCTCGGCGGTATCGACCTGCTGGTGAACAACGCGGCGATCTTCGGCGGAATGCGCATGGACGCGCTGATTTCCGTCGAATGGGCGTACTACAAGAAGTTCATGGACGTGAACATGGACGGCGCTCTCCTGTGTACGCGGGCCTGCTGCGATTCGATGCAGTCGCGCGGAGGTGGAGCGATCGTCAATCAATCCTCCACCGCTGCTTGGATGGGAGCCGGCTACTATGGGCTTGCCAAGCACGCGGTAAACGGTCTGACACATGCGCTCGCCAACGAGCTCGGGTCGCGCGGGATCCGGGTCAACGCCCTGGCGCCGGGACCTACCGATACGGAGGCCATGCGGACGATGGCGGGGGACTTCGTCAAGGAGATGATCAAGCAGTTTCCTCTACGCCGGGTTGGGACGACCGACGACATGGTCGCGACCTGCTTGTTCTTGCTTTCGGACAACGCCAAGTGGATCACCGCCCAGGTATTCAACGTAGACGGCGGCCAGATCGCCCGCCTATGACCCGTCGTGCACGGTTCCCTCGGTCGAGCATCGCAGTACGCTGCTCCGTCGCTCCAACGCGCTCATGAGTCGACCATCGGCAACAGAAGAATCGCAGGACGGACGCACCCAGCGGGCGATCCGAAGTCGGCGGGCAATCGTCGCTGCCATCTACCGGCTGGTTGGCGACGGGGCGTTGCGCCCGACGGCGCAGGAGGTCGCCGAGGAGGCCGGCGTCGGTATCCGGACGGTTTTCCGCCACTTTGAAGACATGGAGGGCCTCCATGCCGCAATGAGCGCAAGAGTCGCGAGTGAGGCACTGGCCTTGTTGCTCGCGGGGGAGCCGAGTGGCGATTTGCGCGCACGCTGCCGCGGGATGGTCGACTGCCGGATCGGCTTCTTTGAGAAGATCGCTCCGTACAAGCGCAGCGGCGCGCTGTACCGATGGGCCTCGGAGTACCTCCAGCGCGAGCACTCACGCATGGTGAGAGGTTTGCGGATCGAGCTCTGTCGTTGGCTTCCCGAGGTCGAGAAATTCCCGGACGAAGTGGCGGCGGCGATCGAGCTGATCGCGTCCTTCGAAGCCTGGGATCGCTTGCGTGTCGAGCAGCGACTGGGTCGCGAAAGGGCGCGGGCCGTAGTCGAACGGGCGACCGTGGCTCTGCTCGAGTCCGCGATCTCCGCCGGGTCGGAAGGTCGCGGCGCCGGCGGCTAGCCTCCTAAAGCAACTCGGATACCTCGATCTCGGTGGAGCCGCTGGGCAGGCGGATCATGGTCCCATCCCGGCCGAGAGTCACCGGGCCCGGGTAGACCTCGTCGACCCCTTCGAGAAACACCTGCTCGAGCGGCGCCAGCGGGAGCGGCGGGACGATGTGATAGAAGAGGAGGTGATCGACCGCGGCATCGCGCGCGATCTCGGCGGCCTCGATCGGGCTGGCGTGGTAATCGACGATGTCCACCGTGATCTTTTCGATTCTCTTGATCCCGGCCGTCTGCGCAGCGCGGGTCATGACTGCCACCAGCTCCGGCGAAAGGGCTTCATGGACCAGCAAGTCGACGCCGTCGGCGGCCGCTTGCAGGTTGGACGATTTCGCGGTGTCGCCACTGATCAAAACCGAGCGACCCTTATAGTCGAAGCGATACCCAACCGCGGGGGAGACCGGCGCGTGGTCGACCGCAAAGGCCGATACCTCGAGGTCACCATCGCGAAACACCTGGGTGACGCCGCCATCGGCTGGGACTGAGAAGGGACGGGCGTCGCCGCCGGCACCGCTCGGCGGCACGGTATCCTCGCCGTGGTGGGCGACCCGGTAGACGAAGTCTTGTCCGTAGGCTTGGTTGAACCCCGCGACGACGCGCTCGACTCCGGTCGGGCCGTGCACCGGGACCGGCTCCGATCGGCCGCCGCCGGCCCAGCGTTGCAGCATCAGCTCGCCGAGGCCGTCGATGTGATCGGAGTGAAAGTGGGTCAGCAGGACGCGCTCGATCTCGCCCTGCGGCAGGCGCGCCCGCGCGAGAACGCGCGACGAGCCCGCGCCCGAGTCGACGACGTAGAGCTTTCCGCCTGCGATCACCGCGACGCAGGGCCCAGAGCGTTCGACGTCGGGAAGAGGGGAGCCGGCACCACAGAGCACGACATGCAAGCCGTCCTCCACCTCGTCGAGGAGGGAGACTTGCAGATTGCCAGCAACCACGCGCTCCATCATCCGCATCGCGATCGATTTGCGAAAAACGAACGCCGTCGCCGCAGCGATCAAAACGACAATCAATAAGACGGAGGCAATGCGCTTCATATCCTCGGATTCCTTCCCGGTGAAATTGGTGTTGGCATCCTGACTGTCGTTTGATACTCCGACCCGATCGAGGGGGCAAGGAGCTGAAATGAGTATCGATCTCTACACCGCGCCAACGCCGAACGGGTGGAAAGCTTCCTGCACGCTCGAGGAGCTCGAGCTCCCGTACGAAGTGCACGCAATCGACTTCGCCAAGAATGAGCAGAAGGAAGAGTGGTTTCTGAAGATCTCGCCGAATGGGCGCATCCCGGCAATCGTCGATCGCGACGCCGGCGATTTTCCGATCTTCGAATCCGGCGCGTTAATGATCTATCTGGCGGAGAAGACCGGACGCCTGTTGCCGGCGGACCCTCGCGGCCGCTCGCGCGTGGTCCAGTGGCTGATGTTTCAAATGGGCGGTGTCGGTCCGATGATGGGGCAGGCGAATGTGTTCTACCGCTATTTCCCCGAGAAGATTCAGCCGGCGATCGACCGCTACCAGAACGAGAGTCGCCGGTTGTTCGAGGTGCTCGATCGGCGTCTAGCCGACAGCGAGTGGCTGGCCGACGACTTCTCGATTGCCGACATCGCGAATTGGTGCTGGGTGCGAACCTACAAGTGGTCGGGAGTTTCGCGGGACGGACTGCCGAACCTGAAGCGCTGGATGGACACGATGAAGGAGCGCCCGGCGCTGCGTCGCGGCGTCGAGGTGCCGTTCGCCACCGGCGGCCTGACCAAGGACGACAAGGCCGCGGAAGAGTTCGCCAAGCGCGCGCAGAAGACGTTGCAGCGGTGACGATCAGCGACGCGCCCGCAGACGCGCGCGAGTCATAGCTTCGCGAAGGCCGCCCTCTTTTGCGAATGCCGCCTCCAGAGCGCGAATCTGCCGATCCAGCAAGAAGCTGGTCACCCGGATGAGACCGATGATGACGTTGGCCGCGATCGTTGGGTCCTGGTGTTCGATCCCCCTCTGAAAGGTGTGGTAGGTCGCTCCGCGGAGGCGGGTGAGCTCGCGCAGTCGCTTCACCTTGGGGTCTTCAGGTCTCCACTCTCCCGCTCCGCGGGCTCGCAAGAAATCCCGGTAGTCCTCGAGGAGCTCTTCGAGGCTCGCTCGGGCGACATTCGTGAGCTTGATTTCCATCTCCTTGGAAGTTCCAGACGCCATGCTGCCTTCGATGATGTTCTGCTTGCCCGAGCGGGCCGCCTGGATCATCTGATCGCGCGTGCGGCTGCGGCGGTCGATGTAGCGGTCGACAAAATAGACCGTAGCGTCGTAGACGATCTCGGCCCTTTGGTAGGACAGTAGGGATTTGTAGCCGCCGTGTTTGGGCAGGAAGCCTTGCCGCCGATCTGAGGACATAAAGGACTGCAAGGACTGCAGCGACGTCCATTTTGTCTTTGGGTCCCTGCTGTCATTGCAGTCCTTCATGTCTTCGTGTCAACTATCTCGCATCCTCCTCTTCCCCGCCATCCCTTGCAACCTTCTCGTCCGCCCGCGACTATCGCCCGATCGTTCAAAGGAGCTCTCATGAAAATTGGACTCGTCCCAGTCAATGTCGGAGTGGCCAGCGTCGACGCGATGCTCGGCCTTGCTGTCGCCGCCGAGGATCTCGGTTTCGAATCGGTTTGGACTTTCGAGCACGTCGTCGTTCCCGTCGATTACCAGTCGAAGTACCCCTACAGCATGGACGGCAAGATGGGGGCGACGCCGGAGACCAACTTCGTCGATCCGTTGATCGCACTCTCGGCGGTGGCGACGGCGACCAAGAAGATCCGCCTCGGGACGGGGGTGAACATTCTGCCGCAGACCAACCCGTTGTACCTCGCCAAGCAGGCTGCCAGCCTCGATTTCGTCTCTGGCGGTCGCTTCATGCTCGGAGTCGGTATCGGATGGCTGGCCGAGGAGTTTTCGGCGCTCGGCGTTCCCTTCGAGCGGCGCGGCCCCCGCTTCAACGACTATGTGGAGGCCATGCGTAAAGTGTGGTCGGGCGATGTGGTCGAGCACGAGGGGGAGTTCGTGAAGTGGAGCGGATTCAAGAGTCATCCGACGCCGGTGCAGGACCCGTTTCCGTTGGTGATCGGGGGCCACAAGGGGCGCGCCTACCAGCGGGTGGCGCGCTACGGCAACGGGTGGTTCGCGCCCAGTGCTGCAGTCGATCAGGTTTCGGCGATGCTGAAGGATCTCGACGAGGTTTGTCGGGCCGAGGGGCGTGACCGGTCGACGATCGAGATCAGCACGATGTGGGTGCCGGCGATCGAGAGCTCCGAGGTGATTGCGCAGTACGAAGCGATCGGAGTCGATCGCTTGATCGTGCCGCTGCAGTTCCTCGGCGAGGGGAACCCGATCGACCACCTGAAAAAGCTTGCCGACGACGTCCTTTAGGGCGAGGGGCGGCAGGAGAGGCTTAGAATGTCGGACAAGTTCAGGGTCTTTGGAAGCGAGCTCTCGCCCTATTCGGTGAAAGTTCGCTCGTACTTTCGCTACAAGGGAATTCCCCACGAGTGGGTGGTGCGCGACAGCAACACCATGGCCGAGTACCAGAAGTACGCCAAGCTTCCGATCATTCCCGCGGTGGCCACTCCGGAGGACGAGGCGTTGCAGGACTCGACACCGATCCTCGAGAAGCTCGAAGAGCGCTTTCCGGACCCGTCGATTCATCCCGACGACGATTCCCTGCGTTTCTTGTCGGAGCTGGTGGAAGAGTTCGCGGACGAGTGGGGCAACAAATGGATGTTTCACTACCGCTGGGCGCGCGAAGCCGACCAGAAGTCGGCGTCGACGCGGCTGGTGGCGGATATGATGCCGGATAGCAGCAACGAAGATCGGGAAAAGATGTCGGCTGGGATCCGGGAGCG
>JANQHZ010000258.1 GCA_028282445.1 Candidatus Binatia bacterium
CAACACCGCTACGGCGCCGGCCGCGATCATCGGCGTTCGGTTGGGCGGTGCACCGGCCCGGCGCGCTCTCGTCTTGCCGTCGTCGACGATCGGCGCGAAGTCGACCTCGGTGAGCTGCGCCGCGCACAACTTCGCCATTCTCCACGGCTCGGTGCGGCGGAGATCTTTCGACCGATCGGGCAGCGGCTCGTTGGCCGGACGGGTTTCGGGATCGATGTTCGTGGCCTTGTCGATGCGATCGAAGATTCCTCGGGCGTCTGCGTACTGACGCTTTGCCGCGTCTCGGTCGACCTTGGCCATCGCCTCGGCACTGTGGAATAACGCGTGGGCGTGGCCGAGCTGGTCGTTGCGCTCGCGAAAGAGCTCGATCGCCCGATGAAGAGACTCCAGCGCCTCACCGATCCGATTGGTCTTGGCGCACATCTCGCCGGCGCAAAGCCAGCAGGTCGCCTGCGCAACCGCGTCCTCGGACTTGGCGAATGCCTTCTCGGCTTCGAGGTAGCTGCTCTGGGCGTCGCCAAAACGGCCCTTGGCGCGCTCGATCTCGGCGATCGCGTAGAGCAAGGCAGCCAGCACCGGCGCGTCCTCGCCCTCCGGATGGAGCTGTGCCGCGCGCCGGAAGGACGACAAGGCGTCGTCGTGTAGACCGAGCGACAGCTCGATATCGCCGATTTCACGCGATAGTTCGGCCAACCCTTCCGTGCGGCGGGCGCTCAGGCGGCTCTGGAAGTCCTCGGACAAACTGTCTCGCCGCGCACGCAACTCGGCGGCTGCATCGGGGCTGAGATCGTCCGCCTCCAACCGCATTGGCGGGAGGAGAGCTTTTTCGATGGACTCCGTCATCGTGTTGCTCCCCCAACGCAACGCAGGGTACATGCGTCTTTCGGTAGCGTCTACATGAAATTCACCAAGGACTAGCTTCAAAAGAGGATTCACCACAGAGGCACCGAGACACGGAGATGACAAGATTGATTTGGTCCTTCCTTAAACTTGGCCAAGCTCATCCGGACTCGGTTTCAGGTCATCGGCGCTATCTGCGAAGACTCCTGAATTCTCAGTGTCTCGGTGGTTCAGGCGCGTTTCTTCAGGGCCAACAGGCATTTCAAGAAGAGGGCGGCGCCGAAGATCAGGGATTGGGCGATTTGGCTGGGCTCCTGAATAATGGGTGAGTACATCGATCGCAGCCGCTGGCTGCGCGTAGTCGTGGGAGTCTTCGTGGTCGTAATGCTGGGCGAGGTGCTGGCGCGATCGTTCGGCATGCCGAAACCCGTGGCACCGTCGCCGCCTCGCGAGCTGCCCGCGGGCTTGCCGATCATTCGCACGATCCACGAGCAATCCCGGCCGAACGCCGAGGGAATCCACCGCAACGCTTATTATCGGACAAACAGTGACGGTTTTCGCGGCCCGGAAGTTCGCGAGCAGGCCGTCGCCGGAACTTACCGAATCGCCGTCGTCGGCGATTCGATCCCGCTGGGCTCCGGCGTCGGTGACGACGAATCGTACCCGGCCGTGCTCGAGTCGCTACTGCGCGAGCGATTTCCCGATGCTCGCATCGAAGTGCTCAACTTCGGCCTGGGCGGCATCAATACCCGGCAGGCTCTGGCGCGCGCATCGAAG
>JANQHZ010000301.1 GCA_028282445.1 Candidatus Binatia bacterium
TTCTCGGCGGCGGTGGCGCGGATGGCGAGCCGGGCCAGCGGCTTCAGCTCGTCCTGCACGGCTTCGCGCGTCGCTTCATCCTCGATGTAGGCGGCGAGCATCCTGGCGACGGCCGCGGCGCGCTCTGCCACGGGTTCGCCTGTGCCCTCGACAGCGCCGCGGACCAGTCGGGCCATGGCGCTCACAGGCACACCCGGTCAATCAGGGTCAGGGCGACGGCCAGCGCGACGTAGGCGCCGGCGAACGCGAGGCCGATCAGGGCGGGGTGGGTCATGGCTTCCGCCCCCAGCGGAGCGCGTACACGCCCAGCGCGTCGTCAGCCTCGCGGGAAGCCACGCCGTAAGGGTCGGCACCGGCATTCGGCCGTCCATAGGCATGGATGCCCGAGAATGCCGCGGCGTAGAACTCGGCCCAGCGCTGCTTCGCTTCCTGCTCGGGAAGACCTCTTGGCCCGTTTGGGGTGTCCACCTCCACGATGCTCATCCGCTCGTCTCCTCAGTTCCCGCGACCCCGTGGCCGCGCTGGTCGGGACGGCGGCCTCCGTGCTACCGTCCCGTTGCCTGTTCAGGTCATCTGCCGGTTGGGCCGTCACCCTTGGCGTTGCTAGCGCCACCGTCAGATCCAGCTGCTTTCGGGTCATTACCTCCCCCGTCTGGTAACCGGGGACGCCACCTCGGCTGAGGTCGCCCGCCTTGCCCCCTTTCCGCTGCATCCCGCTTCGTCCGGGGGGCTGGCTGGTGGCCAGCTTTCGCCGGCCTCAACTCACATCTCCTGTTGGCTGCGGGTGATGTGTGTTGAGTGAGAAGTTAGCAATACGATAACTCTCAGTCAACAGCAAAATGCTAACATCTGCTTTCGCACGCGGCTGGACGCCGCGCGGGGGTCTTGGCAAACGGGCATGAAAAAGCCCGCTCGTGGCGGGCTGGGGGAGGGGGGCGGTGAAGTGGTCGGCTATTGCGCCGGGGCTGGCGGCTCCTGCGCCGGCGACGGCGTCGCTGAGGCGCCCGCCTCAGCATCTACTCGTGCGGACTGTTCGGCGGGCGTTGGCTCTGACCACGCGGTACGCACCTGGTGAAGGGTTTCGACCGCGGCCATCCCGAGTATCAGAGTCAGCGACAACGCGCCCACGGACCATCTCATGGTCTTCAAACCGACCTCGCGCGCGTCAGATCGAACGCTCTGAATGTCCTTCTGTAGGTCGGCGCGGCTGCCTTCGAACTTGCCGGTCAGCTCGGAACGCACGTCTGCAATCTCGCCCTTCAGCTCGGTGCGCAGCTCGGCGATGTCGCCCTTCAGCTCGGTGCGGAGGTTTGCGACATCCTCCTTCGTTGCGACGTGCTGAAGCGTGGTCGCGATCTCTCTGAGCGTGACCTTAATCTCGGTCATGTCGGACTCGAGCGCTCGAACCCTAGCGTCCATCTCGCCGCCACCTCCGCCGCCGTTACCGCCGCCCACGATGGGCGTCGACCCTGTCGGAGTCGGGCTCGTGGGTCTTGTGCCGCCGCCTGAATCATAGTCCGAAAAGCGGATTATGTTGTCAGATGGCGGCTGTTCACTCATTGTCGTCTACCGACTGATCCGGATTCTCGTCCAGCCATGACCGCACCACATGTTCCGAAAGGAGGACGGTGTTTCCGCAGTTTCGACAAGTCATGAGAATTACCGGCCTATGCCACGCCACTAGTGGGGATGGCTGATAGTGCTCGTCAACGATCGGGATGAAGCCCGATCGATCCTCCTTGCCGGTACTAATCGTCCAATCGTTGTGCCCGCAGAGCGCGCACTCACCTGAGATACCTTTGGCTGCGGCGAATCGCGTCATCTCGTCCGACGAGATCGGCGGCTCAGTGTCGCCACCTTCGCTCACGCCGTCTTCGTCACGTTCGGCGGGCCTTGCAAGAACTCGCGGATGTCGTAGCCGCGGCGCATCTCGTTCTCGATGAACTTGTCGATCACGTACCGGTCGTAGCGGCCGGAGCCGGTCGTCTCGGACAGCAGGGCGATCTCGAGCATCGCCTGCTTCAGCTCCAGCGAGCCGAAGTCGAAGCCGCGTAGCAGCTGCTTGTGGTCGTCCGTCAGCGCGGAGGGCTTCACTTCCGGCTCGGGGTCGCCTTCGAGCATGGGTCCGTGTGCGGCGATTAGCCACTTCGGCTGAATACCGTAGGCGAGCGCGATCTCGACCATCATCGGGTGCATCGCCAGCTCGCCGCTTTCCAGGCCGGTCAGCTCGTCGACGGTGAACGGTTTCCCCGCGAGTTCACTCACTCGCAGACAGACCTTCACATCGTCAGTGAATGTCGGTTTCAGCTTTATCGCGTGCTGGCGCGCCAGCCGCATCCTCCTCGACAGGTCGGTTGCCATGGGTTGGTTCGTTCCTTAGGGCTTGTCGTTCTTCGATGTCTTCGTCCAGCGCCTGCAGCGCGGCGGCCATCAGTGCTTGCTGCCGCGCGTCGCTGAGAGATGTGTAGATGCGTGCGATCTTGTCGGCGGGGCTGTCGGTCCAGGTCGGCTTTGCCGTGCTCTGGTCGTGCCGCACGTCCATCCAGCCGCGCGGCTTCTTGGCTCCCGACTCCAAGCGTCGTGCCAGCTCGTCACCGACCTCGCGGGTGCCGCCCTTGATCTGGCTGAGGTAGTTCGGACTGCATCCGGCGAGCTGGGCGAGCGCCGCCCACGTCCCGAACTGCTTCTTGAGCACGTCCAGATTGGCCCGGCGGATGGTCTTTGAGTCCATCCCTGCATTACAGATCGCCTTAGCAAACGGCGAAACACGCAGATCGCTAACTTCCGTGTTGACAAGAGTTATCACTTCGCTAACACTTTTCGCATGGACATTCGTAGCTATCTCGCCCCGCTTGACGCGGCACAGCGTGCGAACGTGGCTGCCGCAGCCGGCACGACGGTCGCCTACCTCACGCAGCTAGCCGGAGGCCACCGGAAGGCGAGCCACAAGCTGGCACGTCGGCTCCAGGAGGCAACCGGCGGCGCCGTCACGGTGCACGACCTGCGGCCCGACATCTTCGGCCCGGCCCCCACCGAGGCCGCCTGACTCCCTCCCATGCGTGCTGCCGGCACTGATGGCTCCTCCTCGCCGCTTCGGCGGCACTCGGCCCGGGTCGTTCTGGCTCGGGCCTTTTTATTTGCCTGGATGAGGCTGTCCAAGTCCGTCCAAGTCACCGATCTACGAATTGGAGGCTCTTGGAATGCAACAGGGTGAGCTGTGGTTCGACGACCTGTACGACGCGCTCCGGCACGTCATCAACGTCGCCGGTGGACCGAAGAAGGTCGGCAGCCTGCTGTGGCCTCAGATGACCGCGCACCGCGCCGGTGAGCGCCTGTACGCCTGCCTGAACCGGGACCGCAGCGAAAAGCTCGACTTCGAGCAGCTGATGTTTCTGCTGAAGCTCGGTCGAGAGTCGGGCGCTCATGACGCCGTGGTGCACATCAACACCATCTCCGGCTACGCGCCACCGACGCCGGTGAATCCGCGCGACGAGCACGCCGAGCTGCAGCGCCAGGTCGTCCGTGCCGCCGATGAGTTCAAACGGACTGTGGCGCGCCTCGAGCAGCTACAGCAGCAGACGCTGGTGACTCCCACGCATCTGCATCCGGTGCATGGCGGCCGGTGATCAGCTCGATACCGCGAGAGGTGCTCCTCGGAATGGTGGCGGGTGCGCTCGTCGCAGTGCTGGCGGCCGCGACCGCAAGCCCGACATGGGTCCTTCTCGTCGCGATGGTCATCGGCATGGTCTTCGCCCCCTATCCCAGGTCGCCCGAGGACCAGTGAACCCCTGGAACCGACAGCGAGACGGCTGCGCCCGGTGCCAGCCCAAGGACATGACCATCCCGGCGCCGCTCCGTATCGAGCCGTGCCCCGGGTGCCCGCGGCCTGAGCGGTTGCGGCATGAGGCGAGGGAGCCGAAGTCGTAGATGGGCCGCATTCGCACAATCAAGCCTGACTTCTTCAAGCATGAGGGGCTGTTCGACGCCGAGATGGAGACCGGCCTGCCGCTTAGAGTCGCGTTCGCCGGGCTCTGGTGTGTCGCGGACAGAGAGGGCCGATTCGAGTGGCGGCCGCGGGCTCTCAAGACCGACGTTTTGCCCTACGACGAGGTCGATTTTCCACGCGTGCTCGACGCGTTGGCCACGCGTGGATTTCTTGTCCGGTACGCGTGCCAGGGTCGCGAATACGGGTTCATTCCGGGCTGGAGGCGCCATCAATCGGTCAACAACAAGGAACGCCCGTCAGATCTGCCCGAGCCGCCCGAGAATCTACCCGAACACCCAAAGGAACAAGAACTTACAAACGCGTCGGCCACGCGTGACCCACGCGACTCGGAAAGCCTTCGGAATTCACCGGGGGAAGGGGAAGGGAAGGGGAAGGGAAAGGAAGGGAAAGAAGAAGATAGCTCGGAGGTGGACAAGCCACCGTCCGAGCCGACTCACGACGAGCAGGGCTATCGACTGATCGAGGTCGACGGCCAGGTGTTGCACGGGAGGCGGGTGTGCGCCTTCCCGGTGGTCGGAGAGAAGTCCTGCAACGGCCACGCGCCACGGTGGTCACTCGACCTGCGAACGCTCGACGAGTTCGTGACGCTGTACCCGAGCCTTGACGCCGACGAACTCGAGCAGGAGTTCCTGAAAGCGCAGGCCTGGCTCGAGGCGAATCCGAAGCGCCGAAAGACCCGCGGCGGCATGCGTCGATTCCTGACCAACTGGGTGAACCGGGCCGTCAACGGGAGCGCGACGTGATCGAGTTCTGCGCTCAGTGCACCCCGCAGGTGCGCCTGGTCGAGGGCGAGTGCCCGAAGTGCGCGTGGAAGCCACCGAAGCGGGGCCGGCGCGACAGGACGGACGCGGACAAGCCGCACGACGGGTGTTGCGACTACCAGCACAACGGCACCCGGTGCCAGATGCCGGGCACGTTCAGCCCAAACATCCGCAAGGGAGGGCCCTGGTACTGCCGTGAACACAGCGACGAGACGCGTCGCAGGGATATGGCGCGGCAGGACGAGTTCTTCGCGTACATCGCCGACCCCGAGAACCGAAAGCGGCTGTGGCGCAAGTGGTATCCGTCAACGGCGCAGCGCGCCGAATTCGAGCGCGAACTGGTGTCGCGGGCGCCGGAGCGGCGGCCTGGTGAGTCGGCCAGCGAGTACGTGGCTCGTCTCCGCGAGGTCGCGCGGAGCATCACGCGCAGGCGAATCTCGCAGTCCGACCAGCTTCGCGAGACGGAGAGCGACCCCGCATGACCAGCCACGACGAACGCAAGGGCATCAGGAACGCCAACTACGCCAGCCTTGAGTCTCCGCCGGAGGAGCGCCTGCTTCACGTGCTCCACAAGGCCTACCGAGCCGAGCAGATTCGGGCGCAGTACCAGGTCGGGCGCTACCGCCTCGACTTCTTCACCCACGACGGAACCGGTTGGGAGGTCGACGGGCGCGCCTACCACCAGGACCCGGAACGTGACGAGCGACGCGACCAGAGCATCTTGTCGAATGCGCCCGAGGTGCACCGAATCATCCGCATCCCGGCGTCGCTCATGAAGTACTACCCGCACGCGGTGATCACGGCTTGCGTGCGGCTACGAGGCATCAGCTCGCTTCATCACGTCGAATTGTGCCGAGACGCGGCGTACTGGCGCGAGGTTGCGGACGGACTCATCGACGACTGGGCGAGCGGTGCGCTTGAGGATGAGGCCCTCGACCAGCTCCGCGAGGGCGAGACCTTTCTCATCGACGAGCTTGGCGCCCTGATCGGCTGTCCGGCCGCCTTCGTGCCCGCGGATCACTCGCTCGCGCGAGAACTGTGGCGATCACCTCTCGATCGGTGGACCGGGCGGATTACGTTGCGCACCGCACGGAAGACGTGACCAGCGCCATCCGCATCGACCTCCCGTGGCCACCGTCGGTGAACCGCTACTGGCGGCACAACAAGCGCGGGCACACCTACGTCACGAAGGAGGGCGAGGCCTACCGCCACGAGGCCGGCTGGCTCGGCCGACAGGCGATGACCGGCCGGCGCCCCTTCGCCTGCGAGGTCTCGATCGAGTTCGAGGCGTTCCCGCCCGACCACCGGAAGCGCGACCTCGACAACGTCCTGAAAGCCACCCTGGACGCCATGGAACACGCCGGCGTCTACGGCAACGACTACCAGGTAGCGGACCTGCGCATCATGCGGCGCGAGGTCCGTCCACGCGGCCTGATTCGAGCAACCATCCGGCCGCTGAACGCCAACCGAAGCGAGGTAGCAGCATGACCAACGACACGCGAATCAAGGCCACGGCGGCGACCGTGAAGAACATCAACGTCAACGCCGTGAAGGTCGAAGGCGGCGGGAAGGCCGTCGAGCTCTACGTCGACCTCGAGTTCATCGCGGGGCACGAAATGCTCGGTATCGTCTCGACCGATCGGCTCTTCGAGACCGACTGGAAGTCCGTGCTCTGGCACGACTCCGGCGCCGTGAAGACCCAGGGCCTCAAGGCGCTCGGCTGGGACTGCGAACTTGAGGACGAGCCGGTGGTGTTCTCGTGCACCGCGGCCGGCGAGCAGGTCGAGCGGGGCTTCGAGGCGCGCAAGGTGAAGAAGATCACCACGCTGCCGACGGACGGGTACCAGCTGAAGGTATCGCTGCAGGTCCACATCAGGCCCGACGCACCGCAGGTGGGCTGGCTGACCGACCTGCTGACGAAGGAATCGGTCGGCATCGTGATCGGCGAGCCGGACCAGGCCGACGCGTTCGCGGACGCTGCCGAGTAGGGCGCATCGTCGTGCGAATCCAAGAGTCCACCGAATCAGTGCTCCGGGCATGGGGCCAGTGGTCTCGGCACCGGCACTCACCGTGCCTGGGGTTCCGTGGGCAGACCGCTGAAGCGTCGGCCGGCGAGGGCCGGTTCTTCGGTGGTTCGAGACCGCTTGTGGTGGACAAGCCGCCGCCGGGTGCTGACGTGGTCGAGTCGATGCTCGGCGGCCTCACTGCCGAGCAGAACCGGGCTCTCGTACTGCACTACATCCACGGGCACGACATCGAGGATGACCGCACGAGAGCCGCACTCCGGCGCGCTCAGGAGGCTGTAGAAGTCGAGGTCCAAGCGCAGCACGGACGCGACATGTCTGTGGGGCTGAAGCAGTTCCTGGAAGGTGCTCGGCCCGAAGCGGCGCGCAAGATCCTGGACTTCGTTCGGCCCCGAAGTCTCCGACGGACCGCCTGACGAACAATCAAGCACTTGGATTGCATAATCCAGGATAATCGACTACTTTCCTGCAACCTCGGCGGAGCTACGCCCAGTCGTCTCCGCCCAGAAGCCCGACCATCGCGTCGGGCTTTCGCGTTTCTGGACCCTCGAAACACCCGACAGACCCCGCCACCGAGCGGGGTTTTGCGTTTCTGGAGCACTGAATGCCGTACCCGCACGCCGAGCTCAAGGCGCTCATCGACAGCGAGCCTGCGAACGCTGGGCGCACGGACGCACAGGTGCTGGCGTGGTGCGACGAGCTGACTCGGGACATGCAGCGCGATATCTCGGGTGCCGACTTCAACGAGTGGCTGTCGTCGGGGTTGCGTCGACTCAAGCTCAAGCAGGCTGAGTCCGGGCTGGATGAGAGTGGGGCGCCGCTCACCAGCTTTCCCGGCCAGATCACGCTCAACCAGGTCAAGAACGCGGCGCTCATCGCAGGCGACATTGCCGAGACCGGACTCGGGATCGAGTTGAGCCGAGCCGGCGCCGCGTCTGGCCTCGCACCGCTGCGTGCCATCTTCACGCAAGCCGAGATTGATGAGCTTCGGGACTTCGGTCGCTCCCAGGTGCAGCGCTGGCAATCGGCAGACGTGCCCCGGCCACGGCTCGGGGACATCACCGCAGCGAGGGCTCTGTAATGGCGATTACCCGTGCAGAGACCCAGGTGACGTGGAGCGCATCGAACAGCGCCAGTGTGAGCGCAGGCGGCAACCAGACGAGTGATGAGGTCACGCTCGATGCGACGTGCATCAATGCCCAGATCAGCTTGAAGGCCGACAACAGCACCAGCCCGGCGTCGGACGACATCATCTACTTCTGGCTAGAGCAGTCCAGCGCTGACCCGGACGGCGCCAGTACGGACGAGTTCGACACGGCAGGCGGTCGGCTGCTGCTGGCCGTGCTCGACACGAACGACGCCGATCCAGTTGTCACGACCGTCCCACTGCCGTTGCCGCAAGAGCACCTCAAGGTCTACGCCGAGGGTGCGACGGCCGGTAGCACGAACGCCATCACCGTCTCCGCGACCATCACGGAGCAGCGAGCGGCCTGATGCCGCTGATTGGGGTCAATCGGGCGCTGCTACGTCCGCCCCGGTGGCCGTTCACGATCGCGCCGGAGTGGTCGACCAAGATTGGCGGGCTCGTCACGTGGGCGCCGGGCTTCAACTACTTCGAGCACGTTCGCGGGAAGCTGCTCAACCGGCCGGCGAGCTTTCAGGCTGCCGTGTCACCGCTGGTCGGGCCTATCGGGCTAACCGCAGCGAGCACGACCGGGTGGTGGTTGACCATCGATGGACTGGGGCTCCCGGACTGGGGCACGACGTCGTGGTTTGCGTCGTTTGATGCGGGACTGCTCGGCGCGCGACCGCCAGCGCTGACGGAGAACATGGGCCTTGGCGGCTCGGGCTCTACGCCGAAGATGTCCGTCCAGCACTCCACCAGCGGCGACTACCGCTACCGCTTCAGACACCACAGCAGGAATTTCGCCGGGTACACCAACTATGGCGCGCCGGTCGAGCCCAACTATCGAAGCTACGCGGGCACCGAGGCCACATCGACGCTGCGACGCGCGTATGTCGACGGCGCTTTTGTCGGCGAGAACACCAGCAGCACAAGCTACCTGTTACGCACGAACGTTCGCATAGGCGGCCCCCCAGGCGGCTACTCAAGCACGCCGTCTTCGAACACGCAGGCCGGTATGGGCGCCGTCTACGTGCTGGCGTGGTGGGACCGCGTGATGGAGGCGGATGAGCACGCCGCGCTTCACGCACCGGCCTCGCGGTGGAGCCTGCTCCGCGAGGAAGCGCGGCGGACGTGGTTCCTGCCGGTGGCGGCGGGCGGCGTCACGCTCGTGGTGTCGGGTATCACCCAGTCGCAGGCCGTCGCTGGCTCGCTCGCGTTGACGCAGGCGAACACCCTGGCGGTCGACGCCATCGCGCAGGGCCAGACCGTGGAGTCGGGCCTCGCGCTCTCAGAAGCCGCAACGCTCGCCGTTGACGGAGTGTCGCAGAGCCAGGTGGTGGCCGCAGATCTCGCGCTGACGCAGGCGCATGTGCTCGCTGTTGATGGGATCACCCAGTCGCAAGTCGTCGAGACGCTGACCCTCTCGACCGGGACGAACCTCACCGTCGACAGTATCGCGCAGTCGCAGGTCGTGGAGGGTGCGCTCGGGCTCTCACAGGCCGGGGCTCTGGTGGTCGATTCCATCGCGCAGGCGCAGGCCGTCGCTGCGAACCTGACGCTCTCCGAGGCGGCGACGCTCTCTGTTGACGGCATTGCGCAGGCGCAGGCGGTCGAGGCCGGCATCACTGTCTCGGTGAGCTCGTCACCGTCGCTCACGGTGGCATCGGTGCTACAGGCGCAGGCAGTGGCTGCTGGGCTCGACCTGGCGCAGGCGAGCGTACTGGTGGTGACCGGCATCACCCAGGCGCAGGCGCTACAGACACTCACGCTCATCGACCCCTCGGCGCTGATTCCGACGCTCGAGGGGAACATCGTCGTGCTGCTGGCCGACGGGAACGCCGTGGTCGTCCTCGCTGACGAGAACACGGTCACGCTGCAGTAGGGGAGACCCATGGCAATCGAGAAGTTCGAAGTGGTCGAGCCGTTCAAGCACGGCGACCGACAGTTCAAGGTAGGCGAGGTGGTGCTCCCGTCGGAGTACTCCGAGGCCGAGGTCGACGCCTGGCACGAAGCGGGCTGGATTCATGACCTGAGCCCGGAGCCGCGTGAGGACCAGCCCATCGTTCGTGGCCACCATGTCATCCAGCCGGCTGACGTGCGCGCCGCAGCGAAGCTGGAGGTGGTGAAGTGACCATCCTGATTGCCGATAGCGTGATGGACGCCGCCCTGGACGCCATCGAGAACGCGACCAGTCCGGTGATGCATGTGTGCTCCGGTGACCCCGCCAACCGCGCCGCCGCCATCACGAACAGTCTCGCCGACCACACGCTGACGAGCGGCGACTTCACGAAGGCGAATGGCGACACCAGTGGACGCAAGGTGACCTGCGCCCAGCAGGCTGACATCACCATCGACTCAACCGGCACCGCGGCGCACGTCTGCATCATCGACAGCACCGAGCTGCTCCTGAAGACGTCTTGCACGTCGCAGTCGCTGACCTCGGGCGGCACCGTCACCGTGCCCGCCTTCGACTACGAGATCGCGGACGCCGCCGCCGAGTAACCGATGCCGCACCGCCCGTCCAACAGCATCGACCCGGTGCGCGTCGGCCCGCTCAACATCGACGGGTGGACTCAGTACGAGGTCGATGTCTCGAACGTTGGGACGGTGCTCGAGTACGGCGTGGACACGACGGACCTCGACCCCGCGCTTGCAGTGGGCGACGGGGTGACCACGGTGACCACCGAGCTCGGGGACGAGACGCCGCCAGCGCCAACCCTATCCAGCGACAAGATCACGTTCGCGCTGTTCCAGGCGAGTGGGCAGACGTTGCGCAACCGGCGGGACTACCGAGCGACTGTGTACTACCGGACTGCAAGCGGGGTCGACTCGGTGACGTTGGTGTTCCCAGCGGTCAGGGATAGGTGATGCTGCTCACCCCGGTCGGACTCCCACCCATCGTCGACCCCGAGACAGGACAGCGCACCGAGCGCCAGGCAGTAAGCGTCCAGCTGCTGCGTGTCCCTGGCTACCCCGACATCCTCGTGCTGCCCGATGGGCGCGCAATAGACGGCGTACAGGCCATCAGGACGGACTACGTGCTCGAAGAGTACGTGGCATGCACGGTGGAGTTCGTGCCCGCGAAAGAGGCCGAGCAGTAGCGGCTACGGGTCCTTCTGACGGGATCCGATAAGCGGGTTTATGCGGCGCATTTTTCGAGCGTATCTGGTGCCAGAAAAACCTTCCCGGATTCCCGACATCCTCGACCAGCTTCGAGAGTGTCCGATCGGCAAGGCGGCGACGATCCTTGGTCACGACGAGAAGACGGTCAGGGCCCGAATCACGGATGGCCGCTATCCCTCGCCGCGTCGAGCAAGGGTCGATGTCCTGGCCGCGCTGGAGGCTGACCGAGAGGCCGCCCGCACTGGCGGCTCAGTGGTCAGCATCGAGACCGCGCGGCTCAAGCGCATGCAGGCCGATGCGAAGGAGATGGATAACCTCGAGCGCGCAGGGGTGCTGATCAGCCGCGAGGAGATTGGGGAGGCGGTGGCGCTCATTGCGGCCGAAGTCGCCAACACCCTGGACACCTTGCCGAACCGGGTGGCCGAGGCGATCGGAGGCGCCCTGAACATAGACCCGCGGCCCGTCGTCGGAATCATCGAGCGTGAAGCAGACCGAATCCGCAGCGACGCCGCGGCCAAGCTCTCGACGATCGAATAGCGGCGCGGTCGCATCCGTCTGCCGCGCCTTCTCGGAGGTGTTCCGGCCGCCGGAGCGCATGTGGCCGGACCAGTGGGCTGACCGCTACCGCAGACTCCCGCCTGGCTCCGCCGAGGGTGACGACTACCAGACGAGCCGGACGCCCTACGTACGGGGCCCCAGCCGCGCCATGGTCGACCGTCGGTGGACGCGGACCGCGCTCTGCATGTTCACGCAGGGCGGCAAGTCGAACGCGGCTTACAACGCCATCGGACGGATCCTCGACATTCAGCCGCGGCCGATCCTCTACATCGGCCCGACGAAGACGAACGTCACCGAGGTCATTGAGCCGAAGGTCGACGCGATGCTGCGGTCCGCGCCGCAGCTCTGGGCCAAGGTCGCCAAGGGCAAGAAGTACACGGCCACGAAGAAGATGGTGGCCGGGGTCGCGTTCCGGTTCGCTTGGGCAGGGTCGACCACTCAGATCAAGGCCGAGACCGCTGCGGTGGTCATCGTCGACGAGACCGACGAGATGAAGGGCGACCTCGGCGGGCAGGGGGCGATCGGCGCACTGGCCGATGCCCGGCACGGGTCCTACCCGGACGGCCGCTCGAACTTCCTGAGCTCGCCAACCGAGGGCAACGTCGAGACCGAGGTCGACGAGCGGACCGGCCTCGAGCACTGGAAGCCGGCCGACACCGATCGGCTCAACTCGCCGATCTGGGCTTTCTGGCAGGAGGGGACACGGCACGAGTACGCCTGGCCATGCCCGCACTGCCGCGAGTACTTCATCCCGCGATTCAAGCTGCTGAAGTTCCCGAAGGACGCGACGCTTCCCGAGATCCGCCGGAAGGCCTACGTCGAGTGCCCCCACTGCGAGGCGCAGATCGCGAATCGGCACCGCAGCTGGATGCGGGACCGAGGGGTCTACATCTGCCCGGGGCAGCGCCCGCTCAAGCACGCGGACGCCGACCGGGTAGCGCACATCGCGGACTACACCGCTGGCAAGCCGGTGAAGCGCCGCGGTGGCCGACACGTGTACGAGGTCGAGTTCGGCGACTACCACGCGCCGGATGCGTGCGACACCGAATCGGCGTCCTTCTGGGTCTCTGGGCTCGCGAACTTCTCGGCTGCCGCCACGTTCGGGGGGCTCGCCGCGATCTTCACCCGGGCCGCCAGGTCGAAGGACTTGGACGAAATCAAGGGGACGATCAACACCAAGTTCGGGGAGTGCTGGAAGTTCGGCGGCGACGCCCCGTCATGGATTGCGGTGAAGGCTCGCGCGTTGCCGTATCGGCATGGCGAAGTGCCGCCCGGCGTGGTGGTGCTCTTCCTGACCATCGACATGCAGGCCGATCGCCTGGTGTACGTGGTCAGGGGCTGGGGCGTCGTCGATGGCGCGGTGCACTCGTGGCTCGTGGAAGAAGGCGAGCTGTGGGGAAAGACGTCGCAGCCGGCGGTATGGGAAGAAGCCGACGCGCTGCTCGAGCGCGAGTGGGGTGGCCTGCGCATCGCGAAGGGCGCGGTCGACTCCGGCTACCTGCCGGACATGGCTTACGCATTCTGCCTGCGCCACCGCGGCGTCCTGGTCCCGACCAAGGGCCACCAGGCCATCGACCGGGAGTACTACGCCTCAACGCCCGAAGTGAATCGCATGGGCAAGGCCGTGAAGCGGCCGAGGGTGCAGCTCTGGCACGTCGACGTCGATCGCACGAAGGCCTGGGTCCACGGGCAGATCGACCTGCAGGAAGGCGTTGAGCCGACCTGGCACGTCCACTCGGATGTCGGCGAGTACTACTGCGAGCAGATCGTCGCCGAGGCGCGGCTCGTCACACCAGCGGGGAAGGCACATTGGAAGCAGACCGGACGAAACGACTACCTGGACTGCGAGGCCCTGCAGCGGTTCCTGGCTCGGAAGTGGGCCCGGCTAATCGGGCGGCTGTCGAAGAGGCGCCGCGCTGCAACCGAGTCTGCGACGGACACCGCGGCACCGAGTGCGGCCGACGAGCCTGACCGGCCCTCAAGGGAGATAGCGCAACCAGCGCGCCGCAGGCGCCGCAGGCGCGGCTTCTCCGCAACGAGTTGGCGATAGACCATGAGCGAGACGCTACCGACCCACGAGCCTGCGTCGATGTCGGTGGGCGACTCCGTCCGCTGGAAGCGTCGCATCGAGGTCTACGGGGACCACAAGGACCCTGCCGACTCCTGGGTGCTGACGTACCGCCTGGTCAACGCCAACGACAAGATCGAGATCGCGTGCACCGACAACGGCGACGGGTATCACCTCGCGTCCGTGACCGCGACCACATCGGCCGACTGGGTGCCGGGCGTCTACACGTGGCGGGCCTTCGTTGCACAGGGCTCTGACCGATTCACGGTGGGCGAGGGGCGCATCTGCATCGAGCCGAACCTCGCGGATCTCGACGCTCAGGACCTGCGCTCGTGGGCGCGTCGCATGCTCGACGCGATCGAGGCGCTCCTCGAGAACCGGGCCACCCAGGACCAGCAGAGCTACAGCATCGCGGGGCGCTCGATCTCGCGGTTCTCCCGTGCCGAGCTCATGGAGCAGCGACGAATGCTGAAGCGTGAGATCGCGAACGAGGACGCCGCCATTCAGATCGCAGCCGGCGGCCCGCACCGCGGCATCACCCGGGTGCGCATCTGATGGGGCTGGTGGACCGACTGGCGGCACGGCTGGGGTACGTGAAGCAGCGACCCAGCCAGCCAGCGCGCCTCGCGCGGCACTTCAAGGCGGGGGAGTACTCGCGCCTGACGCATTCGTGGACGCTGCGCGACGCGAGCATCAACTCGGAGCTGTACCAGGGCCTTCGCGTCATGCGGTCGCGGTCCCGCGAACTGTTCGCCAACAACGAGTTTGCGGCGAACTTCATCCGGTCGTGCAAGACGAACATCGCCGGTCCATCCGGGTTCACGTTCCGAAGCCAGGGCCGCAACCGCGCGACCGGACAGCTCGACCGTGACGACAACCGCCGGATCGAGCGTCGCTTCGCCGACTTCTCGAAGCGGGGGCACTTCGACGTCTCCGGGCGATTCTCGCGAGCGCAGGCCGAGCAGATGCTGGTCGAGACCATGGCCCGAGACGGGGAGTACCTGGCCCTCATCCGCGGCGGATACGACAACCCGCACCGGTTCGCGCTCCAGTTCATCGACATCGACCGGCTCGACATCGAGAAGAACAGTGCGCGGGACTCGCGAACGGGGCTGCGGACCATCATGGGTGTCGACGTCGATGACGACTGGCGCCCGCACTACTACTGGATCCTCCGACGCCATCCGAACGGCGAGACGCCGACCACCGAGGTTGCGACCGGTGACCGGCACGACCGCATTCCCGCGTCGCGCGTGATTCACGACTTCGTCGCGGTGCGCCCGGAGCAGGTCCGCGGGTTCCCCTGGATGCACGCCGGCATGATCGGCTTGTGGGACATCGGCGGGTATCGCGAGGCCGCGATCATCAATGCCCGCGTAGGGGCCAACAAGCTCGGGTTCATCATCGGCGGCGAGCCGGACGACGACAGCGGCGCCGGGGTCGTGACGGACATCTCGGACGTCGGCGAGCAGATAAGCGACTCCGAGCCGGGCGAGTGGAATCACCTGCCCGAAGACGTGGACGTGAAGTCCTGGGACCCGACCTATCCGCACGAGATGTTCGCGGAGTTCAACTCGGCGATGTTGCACGGCGTGGCCGCGGCTTTCGGCGTGGCCCATCACTCGCTGACCGGCGACTTGAGTGGCGTCAACTTCGCCACCGGGAAGATCGGGCTGCTGGCCGAGCGCGACCTCTGGATGACGCTGCAGTCGCAGTTCTCGTCCGGCTTCCACGACGGCTTCTATTCCGACTGGCTTCGTGCGCAGCTCGCGGCCGACCTGATCCCGCCGATCCCCGCGGGCGCCTTCGACGCCAAGAACGCGCCGGCCTGGAAGGGTCGTCGCTGGCCGTCTGTCGAGCCGCTGAAGGAGGCGCAGGCCAACGCCATCAAGGTCGGCATGCGCCAGATCTCGCCGCGCCGCCTGATGGAGATGGAAGGCCTCGACCCGGACGAGGAGTGGCAGACCATGGCCGAGGACAACGAGACGCTTGCGGCGCTCGGTCTGCCGCTGACCCTCCCGTCCTCCATTCAGATTCACGACGCGGAGGCACCAGATGCCTGAGCAGCGATTCGAACGCGGCGCCGTCTACCACCGGGACTTCGTGCTCGGGAAGAACGAGCGCATCGATGAAGAGAAGAGGACCATCGAACTCGCCTTCTCAAGCGAGGTCGAGGCCGAGCGGTGGGGGTTCATCGAGATCCTCGACCACTCACCCGGGTCCGTGCGGATGGACGCGATCAACGGCGGGGCGCCGCTGCTCGTGGACCACGACGCTCGGATCCATGTCGGAACGGTCGAAGCCGCCCGCATCGACACCGATCGCAAGGGCCGTGCCGTGGTTCGGTACGGCAGCGTCGGCAGGGCGGCCGAGGAGTTCCAGCTTGCCGTGGACGGGATTCGTCAGAAGGTGTCGGTGGGGTACCGCATCCATGACTACGAAGAATCCAGGGAATCGAAGGACGGTCCCGTAGTGGTACGGGTCACCGACTGGGAGCCCATCGAAATCAGCATCGTGTCCATGCCGCTCGACGACACCGTCGGGATCGGGCGGGGCGCGGAATCAGTCATCCCAGGTCAGGAGAAGCAGACCATGACCGACCAGGTAGTCGATACCCAGGACGTGACCGACGGCGGGGAGACCCGCGAGACCGAGGTGCGCGTCGAGATCCGCGACAACTCGAAGGAGTCGACCGCGGCCGAGAAGAAGCGCGTCAGCACCATGCTCGACGTCGCCGACCTGTACCCGAACAACCGCGAGCTCGCGTCCTTCGCCCGCAAGTGCATCAAGGACAACACGCCGCTCGAGGACTTCCACGCACGGGTGCACGAGTTCACCAGCCCGAAGCCGTCGGAGACCCCGAAGATCGAGGACGCGCCGGCCACCGAACTCGGCATGGAGCGCAAGGAGGCGGAGCGGTTCAGCCTGTTCCGCGCCATCCGCGCCATCGCTGCGGCGAAGGAGGGCGGTCCTGCGTTTCGCCACGCGGCGCCGTTCGAGTACGAGTGCAGCACGGCCATCGAGGACCAGCTCGACCGCGAGTCCCGTGGGTTCTTCGTGCCCTACGACGTGCAGCGTGCCGGTCTCTGGATGGATCCGGTGAAGCTGGCTCGTCGCCACGCGCAGATGGGCCTTCGCGCCGCGCCGCTCGACACGTCCGAGAACGACGATCTGGTGGCGACCGACCACATGGCCGGCTCGTTCATCCCGGCGTTGCGGGCGAGCTCGGTGCTGTTCGGGCTCGGGGCGCGCCAGATGACCGGGCTGGTCGGTAACGTGGACATCCCGCGCACCGACACGCCGGCCACCTTCGGGTGGATCGCGGAAGACGGTGACTCGGCGGACTCGGACATCGTGACCGGGACCGTCCCGCTCACGCCGAAGACGGTCTCGGGCTCGGTGCCGATCACCCGGCGCCTGCGCAAGCAGAGCTCGCCGGACGTCGAGATGATGGTTCGCGAGGACCTGATCACCGGCGCGGCGCTGGCCGTCGACCTCGGCGGCCTGGCGGGCTCTGGCGCGGCGAACCAGCCGACCGGCGTGCTCAACACGTCCGGCATCGGCACGGTGACAATCGCCGCGGCGGGCAACCCGACCTATGCCGAGATCGTCGAGTTCGAGACCGACGTGGCGACCGCGAATGGCCTGATGGGCACGCTCGCCTACATCACCACCGCGGGCGTCCGCGGCAACGGCAAGGTGAGGACCAAGGACTCCGGCTCGGGCCGTTTCGTCATCGAGGACAACATGGCGAACGGCTATCCGGTGGTCATCTCCACCCAGCTCGCGGCGAACACCATC
Source organism: Candidatus Binatia bacterium (assembly GCA_028282445.1). GTDB lineage: Bacteria > Desulfobacterota > Binatia > HRBIN30 > CADEER01 > CADEER01. Next base: position 17,468 of record JANQHZ010000301.1, read on the forward strand.
ATGTTCGGCAACTGGGAAGAGGTCCTGATCGGCATGTGGGGCGTGCTCGACATCCGAGTCGACACCGCGACCAACGCCGCCAAGGACCGGGTGACCCTGCGGGCCTTCCAGGACGTCGATGTGGCCGTGCGCCACGCGGCGTCGTTCTCGAAGAACGCGTAAGGCTGCCGGCCTGAGCGACCTGCCCGGGGCCTCGCGCCCCGGGCCTTACCCACGCACGGAGATACCCCATGAAGGTCAAGATCCTGCGCTCCTGCTTCGCAGAGGGCGAGAACCACAACGTCGACGACACGCCCGACCTCGAGACCCAGACCGCTTACATGCTCATCGGCTCTGGCAAGGCCGAGGCGCTGGACGAGAAGGCGGCCGACGAGAAGCCCGCACGCGGGAAGAAGGGCGCCGAGTAGCCGATGCACCCTTTCGAGGACCTCGAAGACTTCTTCACGGAGGACCTGGCTATCCCCATGTCCTGCCCCAGCGGCGCCGAGGTCCCGTGCATCTTCACGGACGCGTCGATCGACAACGAGCATGGCGAGGCGCAGGCGACCATGCGGACCGACGACATCATTCGCGAGAGCCTGGTTCAGGGCGCTCGGGTGTCGGTGGTCCGCCCTGCGACGGGGCGGCGCACGACGTACACCATCGCCGGCCGCCAGCCTGACGGCACCGGTATCTCCGAGGTGATGCTCGAGTACGTGGGATGAAGCTCGAGATCGACGCGCGGGGGGCGCTGCAGCTCGCCGCGGACGCGGCCCTGTGGCCGAAGCACCACGACAAAGCGAAGCGCCGCGCCAGCAACGAGACGGCGCGCACCGCCCGCAGCAAGACGATCTCCAAGGTCGCCCGGGACGCCGGCACGCTGGCGCGCCGCGTTCGGCGGCGCTCGAACCTGAAGCGCGCTCGGTTCTCCGGGCGCCGCGACTATGCCCGCGTCTGGATGGGCACGAAGTTCCAGGTCGCCTACAAGCCCAGCAAGCGACCCCCGAAGCAGCCGCCATTCCCGCCGATGTTCAAGGCGCGGATGCCGAGCGGGAACGAGGGCTGGTTCTACCGGCACCCGACGAAGCGGATGCTGACGAAGAACAAGGCCGCCATCGTGCAGATGGGCGAGGACCTGACCCCGCACGTCGAGAAACACCTGCCCCGCGAGTCCGAACGGGCTTGGGAGCGCCACTACCGCACCCGCTACGAGCGGGAATTCGCACGCCAACTGAGAAGGAGGTGAGCCGCCATGGCTACCGGAGTTCTGGGCACCGCCTCGACCATCGTGTGGTCGGGGGCGACGGGCCTTCTGACCAACTACCTGGACGCGGAGCACTCCGGCTATGCGCCGACCGTGATCCCGTCGTCCAACATGGCGACCGTCGGCGGCAAGACGTTCGCCCACGGCAGCCAGTACGACCCCGGCACCCTGTCTGTGACCATTCGCTGGGACGGCAGCGTGGCCATTCCCGCGCTGGGCGCGACCGGCTCGATGCTCATGACTGACAGCGCGGGCGAGAAGATCCAGTTCGAGAACGCCATCCTGCAGGATCAGGGTTTCTCCATTCCCATGGAGGACTACATCCAGCGCACACTGACGTTCAAGCTCTCCGGCAACGTGACGTACCCGACCTGATGGACCTGACGCGAGACATTGCGCGTCAGCGCGCCACGGTTCGCCGGGTGGTCCTGGACGTCGACCTGACGACCTACGTGCGACGGCTCCCCGGCGACATGCTGGCCGAGCTGGTGTCTGCCATCGGAATGCCACCTGCAGAGCGCGCGCGCCGTCTGACCGCCCTGTGCGTGGCTGACGCCGACGGAGCGCCGATGTTCGCCGACCCCGCCGAAGCCGAGGGCGAGATCGATGAGTGGCCGCCCGTATGGCTGGTCAAGATCGCGGACGAGGCAGGCCAGGTGAACGGCCTGTACGTGGAGGGCGGCGACCCGGAACCCGAACCCGACGCGCCCTAGCGAAGCTCGCGCTGCGTGTCGGGGTGACGATTGGCGAGCTCCGGGCCGAGTCCATGCCCGATCTCATCGCGCTGCTGACCGAGGCCGGCATCGCTGGCGACCTCATCAAACTCTCCCCCGGCGAGCGTAGGGCCAACACCGACGCAACGCTGTTCGCCGACCTGAAGAGCAAGTTCCCACGACCCCATGGCTGAGAAGTCCAACAACTTCATCACGCGCTTCAAGGGCGACGACCGGTCCCTGCAGGCCGCGTTCTCGCGCACGCAGGCCGGGTTTCGCAGCGTGGGCCGCGGGGCGATCGGCGCCGCGAAGGGCGT